>NZ_LWGF01001210.1:0-999 GCF_001635355.1 Oleiphilus sp. HI0125 | reverse complement strand
AGTAAAGTGATAAGCCATATACTTCGCGCATTCATTTACCAGCACAGAAGCGGATATGTCACTTTCTTTAAAACAGCTAACGCATAAACTCGAAGAGCTCGAGATGAAGCTTGCATTTCAGGACGATACGATAGACACACTAAATCAGATTGTCACAAAGCAAAGCCGCGATATTCAAGATTTATGGACCGCAAATAAGGTGCTAAAACAAAGCCTAAACGAAATGAAATCGGGCAATGAAGATAACGCCCCAGAACCACCACCTCCGCATTATTGATACACTAATATTTCATAACTCACGATCTTGTGGACATCTCAAATTAGCCAGACACCAAAGATTTCGATTTACAAATCATTAGTGCATTTAATACACTCTATCGCGCATGGAAGCGACCACATACGTAGACGGATTCTACTCAACTCTTTACCGATCGGTAAAAGCGCTCCATGTGTCATTTAACAAGGAGCAGTTATGTTTAAAATCAAAACCTTTATTTCACTTGTCTTAGCCAGCCTTTTAGCCGTTGTGCTTTTACACAGCTCGGTTGCTTATGCACAAGAAGCAAACCAAGCCTCAGAAACCTCCGTTCAAGCACCTGTAAATATCAACGAAGCCGACGCCCAAACGATTGCCAGCAATTTAAAAGGAATCGGGCTGAAAAAAGCTGAAGCGATTATTCAATATCGAAAGAGCTACGGCCCATTTCACGACGTCGAGGAACTTAAGGAAGTAAAAGGAATTGGAAAAAGCATTTTAGAAAAGAACAAGCACTTGATTGTAGCTAAGTAATCTAAGCTACAAGAAACCGGGGTCAGAGTAAAAGTACTCTGACCCACAATATTTTATACAAACGCCCTAATCAAGATCAGAGAATCTGAGCCCAATTTGCCAGAATCGAGGTCCGATACCTTGAATGCCCGAAGGATCTTGCGCTAGAAACAACTCTGCCGCGAAGCTCAAATAAAAATAAAAAAGCCCTAGTAAAACCACTGTAATGA
>NZ_LWGF01001209.1:0-1056 GCF_001635355.1 Oleiphilus sp. HI0125 | reverse complement strand
CGCAACATCACCATCTTTAGAAACTTGTATCGTGAAAACTTTCGCTAAACGCGTCTTTCCTTCTACTAATGAGGCTAAGTTCGCACTCACCTCTTCAGGTAACATTGAAACAACTTTATTAGGCGCATACAAAGAAGCGCCGCGTTGCAAAGCTTCTTTCTCTAAGACCGGAGCATGCTTAACTAAGGCTTCTGGATCAGCAATAGCAACGAGTAACTTCCAGCCATCGGAGTTTTCTTCAATGCAAAGCGCGTCATCCATGTCAGTCGTGCGTTCACCATCAATGGTAAAGAAAGCATGTTGACTAAAATCTTCTCTCTCAGCACATAACTTAGCGACCAAGTCTTCCGTCAATGTCTTTAAATCTTGCTCAGATTTTTCACTCCAAGCTTCTTTAATACCATGTTTTTTCAGACTGTAGGTCCACTCAATACCTGCATCTTTTTCATTACCAAGATTATCGAGTATGTGGGCTTGTGGCTTACCATTTTTAATTGGGTGTTGAACAAGCTTGCACTGAAGTAAGTCGCCAACTTTCGCTTTCCCGCGTTTATTTGGTGGAATAAAGATCCATCGACTTGTACCATCGAAATCCGCTTCTGCAAAATGTGCAGCGCCTTTAGACACGTATTTACCAAAGAATAATTTATTATTCGATTCGATCAGTCGTTCTACTTTTGCAAACGTTTTGTTCTTGTCGTCTTTTTTGATCTCTACTTCAATTCGATCGCCAGGTAAGACTTNTAGCATTTCATCCGGCGGTAAAAATACATCTCGGCCACTTTCAAGGCTAACAAAACCGAACTTCTGCCCTGTCCCTTTTACTCTGCCAAATTGCAAATCACGGCTAGCTTTAATATCACTTTTGAGCTGCTTTAATTGGTCCAAAGCATCTAATTTAAGCATTTCTTTACCTTTAAAAAGCCTCGGTAGGCTAAATCAAATTAACGTCAAAAATCCTGCGTGGAATCAATGAAGACTTCGCAGTTTCTCTTTTAACTTCGTCGAGACTCGCATTGTTAAAAGGGCATAAAATCGTCACCAAACCATGGGCGA
>NZ_LWGF01001208.1:0-1015 GCF_001635355.1 Oleiphilus sp. HI0125 | reverse complement strand
TAACTTGCATCAAGGGGCTGTTGGTGTTGGTTTATCCATCCGTAATGGCAGTACGTTGCGTGCAGTTATGCGCGACAACCCAGTGATCTTTCACCCTGATACAGGCAAAGATCTCACGAAGCTTAATATTCCGCGATGGGATGACTTGCTGGCTTTGTCGGCGCGTTGCTATGAAATCACGAATCTTGGTTATTTGGGTGTCGACCTAGTCTTAGACAAAGACTTAGGCCCCTTGCTGATGGAGTTGAATGCGCGACCAGGTCTAGCTATTCAATTGGCCAACGGACAAGGCTTGCTGCCACGCATTAATGCCGTTAATGCGATATCTGCGCGCTACGATCATTCTATATCTGAGAGAGTGTTATTCAGTCAGAATGAATTCGATACCTAGCCAACGTACTATCCCTGGAGGCTTAACAGATTTTGTTAGGACGCTTTAGGGATTTGTTGCGTGACGCAATGAATATTACCGCCGCCTAATAATATTTCCCGTCCACCTTTTATTCCCGTGACCTGATAATCAGGAAACGCCTGTTGAAGAACTTCAGCGGCTTGAGCATCTGTTTTTGGATCTAACAACGGGAAAATGATTTGTTGGTTGGTGATTAGAAAATTGGCATAACTTGCTGCAAGTCGCACGCCTTCATAACGAGATTCATGCGGCTCGGCGTCGAAGCTATCCGCTTCTTCTCCACTCATAAATAAGGGGCCGGGCATTGTGATTTTACGGATCGTTATGGTCCGACCTTGTGCATCAGGATGAGAGTTGAGAGCACGTTCAGCTAGTCGTGAAATCTCATATTGAGGATCAGATGGATCGTCACACCACGTTAAGACTACCTCACCCGGTGCTACGACATGCAGTATGTTATCGATGTGTCCGTTAGTGTCTTCATCGGCATAGAGCCCTAAAGGTAGCCAGAATACAACGTCCACATTTAGGTATTGTTTTAAGTAGGCTTCAATTTGCGCTTTGCTTAGCTCTGGATTACGGCTGGGATGTAACAGGCATTCT
>NZ_LWGF01001207.1:0-1228 GCF_001635355.1 Oleiphilus sp. HI0125 | reverse complement strand
TGTTGGTATTGTCGGAACGGGCTCTACAGCCGCTCAGTGTATTCCAGAACTCATTAACTCTGGGGCAAAGGTAAACGTATTCCAACGTACGCCTCAATGGATTCTTCCCTTGAAGGACTTTTCGATTCCTAATTTTGTAAAACGCTTATTAGGTAGGTTTCCGACTCTGAATCGTATCAGCCGCGCTAGTGGTAAGTTTTTCGTCGAGCATTTTTTCACTAAAGCTGTGACAGGCCATAAAATTCAGCGTTTTTTGATGGAGTTTTTCGTAAAGCTGAACCTGAAGCTAGCAATTAAAGATCCTGAACTTAGACGCAAATTGCGTCCCGACTATCAAGTTGGCTGTAAGCGTTTAATTATCAATACGACGTTCTATAAGGCGATTCAGAAGGACAATGCGGCACTTATTACTGAAGGAATAGATCATATCGAGCCCAAAGGTGTCGTGACTAAAGATGGTAAGTTACATGAGTTAGATACGCTTGTTCTGTCTACAGGCTTTGATCCGCTAGCGTATATGCGCCCAATGAACTTAATTGGTAAAGATAACACCCATATCAATGATGCGTGGGCAGAAAACGTGGGCGTTTACCGCTCTATGTTAATACCCAAGTTTCCCAACTTCTTCTTAACTCTCGGACCTAACACGCCGATCGGTAATTTCTCAGTTATCGCGATGAGTGAAGTACAGTGTGATTACCTTTTGAAGCTCATTAGCCAGTGGCGCAGTGGTAAGTTTGATGCCGTTGAGCCGACAAACATTGCGGTAGAAAACTTTAACGCCTATGTTAAGAACGGTCTCGATGCGACAGCGTGGGTTGGCGGGTGTACAAGTTGGTATCTTGATGCGCATGGTAACCCAATTTTATGGCCATATACTTGGGGGCGCTGGGTCAAGGAAATGCGTATTCCGAATGATGAAGACCTTCAATTCGCCTCGTATTCACAGCAATAATTTGAGCTCGTAATTTATAATTCTAAGAAAACGGTAAGTTTCCAAATAGAAACTTACCCGTTAGAGTTGTCCCGCTTTTATGAGAGCTATCGCAAAGCGATGGCCAAATAAAAATAGGATAAAGGTCTATGTACCTCGCAAAATGGACAATCTTGTTAGCGGTTTTTTGGCTGCTTCTTTCTGGCTTTATACAACCTCTTTTACTGAGTTTTGGTGCTATATCTGTCGCTATCGTTCTACTTGTAATCAAACGAATGGACGTGATCGACGAGC
>NZ_LWGF01001206.1:0-1249 GCF_001635355.1 Oleiphilus sp. HI0125 | reverse complement strand
GCAGCAATGTGGGGAACCATAATACCTTCTCGGAACAACAAAGAAGAAAGAAGTAGGTAGTCAATGTGGCTTCGATGGCAGGGTACATAGACAACGGCATGGTCTTTAGTGACTTCTTTTACTGCTTCGACATTTGAGGCGTAAATACCGTTATAGATTTTGTTCCATAAGCGATTAAGAACTCGTTCTAGAAAGTGGATAGTAGAAATCTGCAAGCTCGCGGCAATTTCATCACCATATTTTAAAGCTTGTTGTTTGAGTTCTTGTTTTGGTTTGCCTGATGCTTCGGACTCTTTTGCTATCGCATCGCGAACGGTCGGAGTGTCCACGATTGTTTGAACGAGCGTTTGGCGGTGACTAAGGTTAGGCCCAATAACCGTTTGACGAACGCGTCTGAAATGCACACGTAATATACGTGCGGCCATGCGCTGAGTTCGTTTTGCATCTTTCTCACTGTCGCCATTAAGCTCTTGCAATGAGATAGGTTTGCTAAATTGCACGTAAGTGCGGCGACCATGAAGAAGAATGATAAACAACTGACGAAGAGGGCTCGCAACGGACCAGTTGTCAGTCAAAAGCAATTGAAGCCACGAGCGCTCACGTGTTGGCGCACGGCCCCAGAAAATTGATACAGGTACAATTTGAACGTCGCTATCATCATCGTCTGCAACGTGCTGTGCTAATTGTTTTAGGCGGCCTGTTACGGTTGGACGTTGTTTGCGTTTGAAAAGTCGGCCCAAAGGCTCGTAAAGAAAGAAGAATGAGCGACGCACGTCTGAGTTGCCGAGTGCGAGCTTAGTTTGTGATGAGGGAAGCTTTTGTCTAATCGTTGATTCTTCGAGTACTAGGCGTCCCGAAAATGTGCGGTATTGCAGAACATAAATGACTGGCTTATCTGGGTCTAGTTCTAACTCATCGGCCTCTGCGCCTTTGATATCAACGCGTACCCACAAAAAAAGAATTTTTCTGAAAAACGTAAAGAGAAGGGTAGAAAGTTTGAAAAAACGACTCATACGGATCTTCATCCATTAAAAAAGTAGCGCATAGTGTAAGGCTTGGTTTTGTCTGGCGTAAAGCTTAAATGTTAGTGAATTACTTTGAATAAATATTACAAACATGACCATGTAGAAATGTTGGCAGTGATAGCTTGAAGTGCCCTTCGTCGACTCTATATCCTTGCGTGTGGCTCATAGAATCGTTCAGAGCCTTCTTTCATAATTAATGATCCAGTTAGAGACGAATAACAACA
>NZ_LWGF01001205.1:0-1445 GCF_001635355.1 Oleiphilus sp. HI0125 | reverse complement strand
TTCTTGGGAAACTGAATTGACCCCAGAGTTGCTGAGTATACTAATCGTTAAGCCAGACAACTTGTCTATGAGTGGCTTGTTTTCTTATGCAAAGTATTTAAATGAGCAAGACTTAGATGGAGGGGTGTATGTCCTGTCGTTTTGGAAAAAAGCGCTCCAGCCGCTAACGACATTGTCTTTGGTTTTAGTTGCGATTTCTTTTGTATTTGGGCCGTTAAGAAGTGTCGCTATGGGGACTAGAGTCTTTGTCGGCCTAATCGTTGGTCTGACTTTTAAGTATGTTCAAGATTTGTTAGGACCTGCGAGTATGGTATTCGGATTTGAGCCGATCGTAGCAACGGTTCTACCAATACTGGCGTGCGTTACTTTCGGTGTGCTAATGATTAAGAGAGCAAGCTAGATCGATTAAAAAAACGCGCATTGAAAAATTTTGTGAATTAAGTTAGTCTAACGAGCAATAATAAATAAAAGTTACTTGCTCGAAAGTATGTGTTGTATTTCGAGGGAACAAAGTTCTGCTCGGAGATAAGTAATGAACACGTTTAAAAGGCTCAGTTTAGTTGTTGCAATTGGTGCAATTTCTAATGGGGCAAACGCTGAGTTCATAAAGTTAGAAGATCAAGATTTGCAAAACGTTACTGGTCAAGCTGGATTGACTATTGACGTCGAAGCACGCTATGAGATTGGCGAGTTTGCGTACAAAGACGCTGGTTTTCTATTACTGCAAGGCATTCGAATGGGTGGGCATGATTTGCATGACCCTTCCTCCTCTCAATACTTCATGGACAATCTTCGTTTAGAGATTGATGTTGCTGGCGATGGATCAACCCCTGGTGACAATGTTCTAGACTATGGTTTTTCTAAGATGCGTGACTACGCAGCGCTATATGCGATTTCAGGTAATGTTGACCAAAGGTTTACTGACGTAGCATTTGGTTACGATTCTAAGAGAGATCTTGCGATCGACGATAAGANAACCTACCAGGACGGCGACTTAGTTATACATTTCGATATCACAGATCCTTGGCAGGTAGAAGGTGGGCAAGCTGCATTTTTAACTAGCGACCGTTATGAAACCGATGACTATGAGACTTTTGAGTTGATGACGGAGCACGCGGTTGATTTTGCGTTTGAAATTGATGCAATAGGGTTGGCACGGAGCGATTATGAAATAGGAAGCGCAGGGCTTGATATTGACTCAAATCATTCAACTGGACTGCACGAAGGCGAAGATGGTACGACCACTCTCATCAGTAATCTCAAAATGAAGGGATATCTCGGCCCTGAGGACCTCCATATTTCTAATAACGGCAATGGCTTTGGGGCTGAAGACCTGAATGGTGATGGTGATATCGATTCATTTGAGGCTTCTCAGAGTTCTGGTGTTGGAGATGCCAACTCTAAAATTACTTGGAGCGCATACTTTATGATTACCGATATGGAGT
>NZ_LWGF01001204.1:0-736 GCF_001635355.1 Oleiphilus sp. HI0125 | reverse complement strand
GTCAGCGGTAAAAGTAAAAATTCTAGTACTTGATCGAACTTAATAAGGCGTAAAAAACGCAGAAATAGCATGAGAGAGCTCAGTACGACCAATATGCCTGCCAACATTTCGAATTGCGCTCTCACCCAACCCCAAAAGCTGGTATCAGAAACACTGGGGGTCCAGAGAGCCTGACTCGTTTGCTCAGCAAGCGGCGTCACACTGAGACTGAAATAGGTAATCAAAGCAAAGACAAAACCACCGACACAGCGCAACAAGATCGTAATACGCCAAGAAACTCCTAATGCTTTCGCGACTGCCCCCTCAATAGGAATGGCATGAGCCACCAATACAAGCATCGCTAATGTTGTGATTTGCGCGACTGAGTATGAGCCATCACCCAATTCATAAAACACCACCATCGCCGCGTAGATATTTGTCAGAATGCTTGCAGCCCAAACTAAACCAAACTCACTCGGCAAACCAACAATGTTCATTAAGGGGGCAAGCAACGATGCGAGTAATTCTGTCGCACCAAGCTCTTGCAAAATTTTCACAACCATCACTGCTGGAACCAGAATTTTTAATAAAATCCAATACGCTCGTCCAACATCGTTTGCGAAAGTTTTTACTGCTTCTAGCTGCATAATGTCTGTTCTACGAATAATATACGCGGGGCCGGGGTCATTGCCTCATCACTTTTAGGAGTAGCATAACTTTGGATCTGCCAAGCGTCACGGTTTTATCTCTTTTCATT
>NZ_LWGF01001203.1:0-1414 GCF_001635355.1 Oleiphilus sp. HI0125 | reverse complement strand
ACGAGCAAGAATCCAACGGAAGTCAGTACCTGAAATATCACGGTTACCAATCTTCATTAGATTACGATCCAGATGCTCTAGATCTTCAGGAATGCTATATCCAGCATCACGTAGTTGATCCGCAGACACTTCTACGGTTTCAACGAGTTCACCAATGATGGTGTAACGATCACCATTTTTAGCTGTCACTTCTGCTTGCATCACATCGTGAGCCCAGAAGTGGACAAGACCTCGGCTTGCGATCAACCAAAGAAGACCGAAAACCATAACCATGCTGATGGCAACAGCACCGGCGTTGAACCAAACCCATGGGTCGCCGTTTTTAAACCATTTTTTAACTGATACGCGCACAATAGACTCCTTAAATCACACTGTACTTGTTGCGAAGACGCTGGCGCACAAATTCTGCAAAGGTGTTTACGACAAAGGTAAACAGGAATAGAACAAAGGCTGCGAGGAATAAGATGCGGTAGTGCGTGCTACCCACTTCTGATTCAGGCATTTCGACAGCAATGTTTGCTGACAAAGTACGCATACCTTCAAAGATATTGATGTCCATGATCGGGGTGTTACCAGTCGCCATCAGTACGATCATGGTTTCACCGACCGCACGACCCATACCAATCATTACCGCTGAGAAAATACCCGGGCTTGCTGTTGGAAGGATAACGCGTGTCATGGTTTGCCACTGCGTTGCACCAAGTGCAAGAGAGCCTTGGGTCAGATGTTTTGGCACACTGAACACGGCATCTTCTGTAATCGAGAAGATGGTAGGGATAACTGCAAAGCCCATTGCTGCACCAACGACTAAGGCGTTACGTTGGTCGAAATCGATACCGGCTTCATTCGTTAACCAAAGGCGCATATCACCATTGAAGAATGCGACTTCTAGTGTTGGGCTGAGCGCCATGGCAAGCCAACCACCAAAGATAATGACAGGAATCAGCAGCACTGGGTCCCAGCCATCAGGCACTAAACGACGAATGTTGGAGGGTAAGTTACTCCATATAAAGCCGAATAGAAGGATGAAGATCGGGGTGATTATGAGTACTGCGAATACGCCAGGAAGGTTTTCTTCCATAAACGGTGCGAAGAATAAACCTGCCAAGAAACCTAGAATTACGGTAGGTAATGCTTCCATCAATTCGATTGATGGTTTTACCTTACGACGTAAACCCGGTGACATGAAGTATGCGGTATACAAAGCACCACAGATTGCTAGAGGCGTTGCAACAAGCATCGCGTAGAACGCTGCTTTTAAGGTACCGAATGCAAGAGGGGATAAGCTGTATTTTGGTTCGAAGTCATTATTCGCTGCTGAAGATTGCCAAATGTAATCTGGCTCTTCATAACCCTCATACCAAACCTTGCCCCAAAGTGCTGAGAAGGAAATTTCAGGGTGCTCGTTATCCAC
>NZ_LWGF01001202.1:0-1044 GCF_001635355.1 Oleiphilus sp. HI0125 | reverse complement strand
GGATTGTGTCCGTAAAAGAATGCGGCATCAAGCAATTCTTTTGTGTATTCATGCTGTGGAGATGAAAAGAGCTGTTCACAATCGTTTTGTTCGATAACTTTGCCGTGTTGCATGACCATAACGCGATGACTTAATGCGCGGACAACAGCCAAGTCGTGACTAATAAAGATATAAGCGATCTGATACTTTTTCTGGATATTCTTAAGTAGCTCGATTACTTGAACTTGGATACTTCTATCTAGCGCCGATGTCGGTTCATCCAAAATAATGATTTCAGGCTTGAGGATCAAAGCTCGTGCAATAGCGATACGCTGGCGCTGTCCGCCCGAAAATTCATGTGGATAGCGATGTCGCACTTCTGGGTCGAGCTCAACTTCAGTTAGCGCGTCGATGATCATTTGCTCTCGCTCAGATTCCGAGCCAATGCCGTGAATATCAAGGCCCTCAGCAATGATCTGGCCAATCGACATTCGGGGGCTTAGGCTTCCAAATGGGTCTTGAAAAACGATTTGAATTTCACGACGAAAAGGACGGAACTGGCTTTGGTTTAACTGGTCAATTCGTTTTCCATTGAAGGTGATTGAACCCGTGCAATCGAGCAACTTTAGTATCGCCATTCCAGTCGTAGTTTTGCCGCTGCCACTTTCGCCAACAATACCTAGTGTTTCACCTTTTCTTAATGACAGGTCCATTTGCTTTACAGCCTGAAAGCTGCGTGTCGGTTTGCCGAAAAGATTACGTCTAAGAATAAAATCAACACTTAACTGTTCTGTTTGAAGAATCGTATCGGCATTCTCTTCAACAGGGTATGGAGAGCCGCTTGGTTCTGAGTTAATTAGCGTTTGCGTGTATTCGTCTGTTGGAGAATTGAATATTGCTTTGGCATTGCCTTGTTCTACAACGTGCCCATGTCGCATAACGCATACGTGATCTGCATATTGTCTGACGACATTGAGATCATGCGAAATGAGAATGATGGCCATATCTAGTTTTGTCTGTAGATCAGCGATTAGCTCTAAAACCTGCTTTTGAACCGTTACATCT
>NZ_LWGF01001201.1:0-588 GCF_001635355.1 Oleiphilus sp. HI0125 | reverse complement strand
GATTTATGTGACGAGTACCCAGACTTAGTTGAAGTCGTAGAACCAATGTTTCACAACTTTGGCGCGGTCGATGCGTTTGGTGGCGAGATCGTGACTGTAAAGTGTTTTGAAGATAACTCGGTAGTGAAAGAGCAAGTTGGCCTACCAGGCGAAGGCCGAGTTATGGTCGTTGATGGCGGTGGTTCAAAGCGTAATGCATTGCTAGGCGATATGCTTGCAGAGAAAGCTGCTGCAAATGGTTGGTCTGGGTTGATCATTTACGGCTGTATTCGCGATGTCGACGTGATTCGCCAAACGCAATTAGGCGTACAAGCGCTTGGTACAAATCCTCGAAAGACAGAGAAGCGTGGATTAGGTGATCTAAATGTTGAGGTGAAATTCGGCGGCGTTGTATTCAAACCAGGACATTACGTTTATGCGGATAACAACGGCGTGATTGTCTCGCCAGAGCCTTTGAGCATGCCTGCTTAAAACTTCGGTTGCGCTAAAAAAGCCCAGTCAAATGACTGGGCTTTTTGTTATTGGATCTAAATTGTCACTCTTGTTCCGACTCTGTGCCAGACTGTTCAAGTTCTTCTAATTCCGCGC
>NZ_LWGF01001200.1:0-14557 GCF_001635355.1 Oleiphilus sp. HI0125 | reverse complement strand
GCCTATACCCAGGAGTTTGTTGGTAAGTCCATCGTCGATGTATTTGGCTATTTTGTTAGCAAGTGGCGTCTAGTCAACTCGTCACTTAAGACTGATGCGATTGTTCAAATCGACAACCCTGGACTTGAGGTCAGCGGATGGCAAAGTCCGCACACCGTTATAAGCGTGCTCATGCGCAACATTCCGTTTATCGTTGACTCTATCAGAATGGCGCTTGCTGATAAGAATCTGCGAGTGCAAGGCATTCAACATACCATTTTGCATACAACACGTGATGATAAGGGCTCTTTAAAAGCGATTGATAACGCCTCATCAAGCCCTAAATGCAATGTTGAAGCGTTAATGGTTATTGAGGCTGATCGGGTTAACAGTCAAGAAGAATTAACTAGCTTAAAGGCGGAGCTTGAATCCGTTTTGAGTGAAGTTGCCGATGCCGTAGATGACTACGATGAAATGCTTGGGCGAGTCACTGCCATAACAGATAGCTGGAAAGAAAAAGGTCACTCCCGCGCTACGGAGAAAGAACTATCAGAAGCGACTGCCTTTTTATCCTGGCTATCTGATAACCGCTTTAGCTTTTTGGGGTATATCGAGTATGACCTCAAAAAAACTAAGACTAAATCACTACTGGTTCGAAACGATGATTCTGCATTAGGCATTCTTAAGCACGCGCATCGGACGCAAGAAAAGTTGGATTTGGCAGAAATACCAGAATCAGTTGCGGAGCATATTTTGCGACCCGACATACTCTTGTTTGCGAAGTCCTCCCGACGCGCCCGCGTTCATCGTCCTGCATACCCGGATTACATAGTAGTAAAGCGTTTTAATGACGATGGCGAAGTCATCGGTGAGAGACGTTTCATCGGACTGTACACAGCGCGCGTTTTTAACGAAGAAGTGTCTCGTATTCCATTTTTAAGAGAGAAAGCGAAAGAAGCTATCGATCTTTCAGGCTACAACGAGAAAGATCACAGCGGAAAAGAGTTCAGACAACTGTTAGAAACCTTTCCGCGCGACGAATTATTTCAGGTTTCGACCGAGCGTCTGACTAGTGCGTTGCAGACTGCTTTGTATGCGCAAGAGCGTCGCAAGGTAGACGTTTATATGCGCGAAGATGCCTTTGGCAGCTTCGTGAGTGTTTTAGTATATGTGCCTCGCGACTTGTTCAATACAGATCTCAGGTTAAAACTACAGAACATTCTGGCTAAAGATTTGAACGCGGAAGACATAGACTTCAATACGCATCTTTCGGAATCTCCTCTTGCACGAACGCAGTTCAACGTAAAACTCAGCGAAACGCCACCATCTAAAGAAGTTTACGCCTCCATTAGAAAGAAGATCATGAGCACAGTCGTTTCGTGGTTTGATGATTTGGAGGCTGCATTAAATGACCAATATGGCGAAGAAAAAGGCGTTCATTTAGCGAAGCAATACCGACAAGGGTTTAATGCGAGTTACCGTGAAGCGTTCACCGCACGGAGAGCATCTTTAGATCTGCAGCACATCGATAAAATTATCGGCTCACCTGGTTTTGAAATGAGCTTTTATCGGGCGATGTCGGAACCTGTGTCGAAGTTTCATTGCAAACTGTTCTTTTCGGATACCCCCGTCACCTTATCAGAAGTTTTGCCCATTTTTGAAAACATGGGCTTCAATGTCATTGGTGAAAGCCCGTTTATCGTTAAGAATGACGATGCAAACAGCGTCTGGATTCATGATTTCTTGTTGGAAAGTCAGGGCCAGACTGACGTAGATTTATCTGCAATTAGCGCGCAGTTTGAAGAACTATTTAAAGAAATATGGGCTCAACGCGCCGAAAACGACCGATTCAACAGGTTGCTTGCAAGCGCCTATCTAGATTGGCGCCAAATCGCTGTACTTAGAAGTTATGCACGATATATGCGTCAAATTCGAGTCAGTAACTCTCAAGAGCTTATTTCATCCACTCTGATTGCAAATGGAGCGATTGTCAGGCTTTTACTTGAATTGTTTGATGTGAGGTTTAATCCGAAGGGTTTAAAAGTTGCTGAACGAGAAGAGCGAGGTGGTGAATTAGAAAACGTCATCAACGACGCACTAGAATCAGTGCCAAACCTTACAGAAGATAAAATTTTAAGACTGTATCTGTCTTTGATTAAGGCAACCGTTAGGACCAATTTCTACCAAGCTAAACAAGGCGAAGCAAAGGCCTACATATCATTTAAATTATTACCACGCCTCATTCCTGATGTGCCACTGCCTGTACCGATGTTTGAAATATTTGTGTATTCGCCCCGAATTGAAGGCGTGCACTTA
Organism: Oleiphilus sp. HI0125; assembly: GCF_001635355.1. Lineage (NCBI taxonomy): Bacteria > Pseudomonadati > Pseudomonadota > Gammaproteobacteria > Oceanospirillales > Oleiphilaceae > Oleiphilus > Oleiphilus sp. HI0125. Next base: position 12,262 of record NZ_LWGF01001200.1, on the reverse strand, counting down.
CGGGGTGGCCGTGTTGCTCGTGGTGGCTTACGTTGGTCAGATCGAAATGAAGACTATAGAACGGAAGTCTTGGGTCTAGTAAAAGCTCAACAGGTAAAAAATTCAGTTATCGTGCCGGTTGGAGCCAAAGGCGGCTTTGTCGCAAAACAACTTCCGCAGAACGACAGAGATGCGTTTCTTAAAGAAGGTGTTGAATGCTACAAAATCTTTATTTCAGCATTGCTCGATGTCACCGACAATTTGGTCAAGCAAAAGGTGGTTCATCCAAAAAATACAGTTTGTCATGATGAAGATGACTATTACTTGGTTGTTGCCGCTGATAAAGGTACTGCGACATTCTCAGATATCGCAAATCAAATATCTTTGGATCGGGGGCATTGGCTAGGCGATGCATTTGCATCTGGTGGCAGCCAAGGCTACGACCACAAAAAAATGGGTATTACCGCAAGAGGCGCGTGGGTATCTGTTCAAAGATTATTTAAAGAGCTTGGAAAAGATATCCAAAAAGAAACCTTTAGTTGTGTTGGCATCGGTGACATGTCCGGCGATGTGTTCGGCAATGGAATGCTTTTGTCCGACAAGACAGAACTGGTCGCAGCATTTAACCATCTACATATATTTATCGATCCTAATCCAGATGCTGAGCGATCCTTTAAAGAAAGAAAAAGGCTTTTCGAATTGCCGAGATCGTCTTGGGATGATTACAACAAAGAGTTGATATCTCGTGGCGGGGGTGTGTTCAGACGAGATGCTAAATCTATCCCATTGAGTCCTGAGATCAAAAAGCTGATCGATGCAGAAGAAGACAGTCTAGCGCCAATGATATTGATCAATCGCTTACTGAAAGCAGATTCAGATCTGTTGTGGTTTGGAGGGATTGGAACTTATGTTAAGGCTAAAACCGAAGCACATACAGATTGCGGAGACAAAGCAAACGACGGCTTGCGCGTAAATGGCGAAGAGCTTCGCGTCAAAGTCATAGGCGAGGGTGGTAATTTAGGGATGACCCAGCGCTCGCGCATTGAGTATGCTCAAAACGGCGGATTGTTGAATACTGACTTTATTGATAACGCCGCTGGCGTGGATTGTTCTGATAACGAAGTAAACATCAAAATTTTGCTGGGTGGTGTTGTTACTGACGGAGATATGACCGATAAACAGCGCAATAAATTACTGCACGACATGACAGATGATGTTGCTGAACATGTGTTGCGCCACAATTATCGACAAACACAAGCTATTAGTATCGCCTCGCACGAAGCGATTGCTCGCACTGAAGAATATCGCCGCTTAATGAATTCCATGGAGCTAGCAGGCAAGTTGAACCGAGAGTTAGAGTTCTTACCCCTCGAAGAGGAAATGGTGGAAAGAAAATCTATCGGTTCTGGCTTGACTCGACCTGAGCTAGCAGTGCTCATTTCGTATGTGAAAGGTGATCTCAAAGAGCTGCTAAACGATTCATGTTTCACATCAGATGCTTATGTTGCAAAAGAAGTATTCAATGTATTTCCCTCGCGCTTGAATAAGAAGTTCGGCGAGCAGATTAGCCAGCACCAGTTACACAGTGAGATTGTCGCAACGCAGGTCGCCAATGATATGGTCAACCACATGGGCATTTCTTTTGTTGAGCGGCTTCATACCTCTACGGGCGCGAATGCGACATCAATTGCGCTTGCATATTTGATTGCGAAAGACGTATTCAAACTCGATCATTATTGGGAGTCTATTGAGGCGCTTGATTATAAAGTGCCTGCAACCGTGCAGATCGACATGATGCTAAGTTTAATGACTTTGATACGGCGATCAGTTCGCTGGCTTATCCGCAATCGCCGCTCAGAGCTACACGTCTTAGCAAACATAGAAAGATTTGCCTCTGGTGTGTCGCAGATTTCGGCGCATTTGCCTGATTACTTGAGAGGTGAAGTGAAAGAAAGCTGGAACGCTCGGTTCACATCCTTAACTGAACAGGGTGTTCCCGATGAGTTAGCTAGTACAATTGCGGGAGCTTCGTTGAGTTATGCCGCTCTCGGGATTATTGAAGCGCATGAAGCCTCAAATGCAAGCTTAGAGCGCGTGGCTGAAGTGTATTACGGCATTGGCGACTACCTCGATCTTAATTGGTTCGCCCAACAGATCGATCGATTGAGCCCTTCAACCCACTGGCAGGCACTTGCAAGGGAAGCATTTAGAGAAGATCTTGACTGGCAACAGCGCGCGCTTACAAGCGGGCTTCTTGCTATGAAAGGCGCTCCTAAAGACATCGCGAAACGCATTAATACTTGGATGGAGCAGCATGAAGATTTAGTGTTTCGATGGCAGTCCACTTTAACTGAACTTAAAGCGAGCGATGATGCTGAATACGCGATGTATTCCGTGGCATTAAGAGAGCTATTAGATCTTGCTCAGAGCACAACACATGCAGTTTAAGTAAGTTTCTCAATAAATAACATAAATCAAGGGCAGAGTGAGTCGATTTACTCTGCCTGACTGTTGCTCGAGCGCTTGAATTAAGCGAAAATACTGCGCCGTTTTTGGCCTTATTAATGTATTTACCCCTAGGAGAATTGGAATGTCATCACGACGTCATCTAGCTAACGCAATCCGCGCATTGAGTATGGATGCGGTTCAGAAAGCAAAATCTGGACATCCAGGAGCACCAATGGGGATGGCCGACATTGCCGAAGTCCTATGGAACGGCCACTTAAATCACAATCCAACGAATCCACATTGGGTAAATCGTGACCGCTTTGTTTTGTCAAATGGTCACGGATCGATGCTTATCTATTCACTGCTGCACCTGACTGGTTATGACTTAAGCATTGATGATCTGAAAAACTTCCGTCAATTACATTCTAAAACGGCTGGTCACCCTGAATATGGCTATGCGCCAGGTGTTGAGACAACAACAGGTCCTCTTGGTCAAGGTATTGCAAATGCAGTAGGCATGGCGATCGCAGAAAAGTCTTTGGCTGCCCAGTTTAATCAAGATGGTCACGACATCGTTGATCACTACACTTACGCCTTTACTGGTGACGGCTGCCTTATGGAAGGTATTTCGCACGAAGTATGCTCTCTTGCGGGTACTCTAGGCCTCGGCAAACTTGTTGTATTTTATGATGACAACGGCATTTCTATTGATGGCGAAGTTGAAGGCTGGTTTACAGACGACACGCCTAAGCGTTTTGAATCATACGGATGGCAAGTAATTCCTGCAGTAGATGGCCATGATGCAGACGCAATTGAAGCAGCGATTGCACAGGCGAAAGCGAACACCACTCAACCAACATTGATTTGCTGCAAAACAATCATTGGCTTTGGTTCGCCAAATAAAGAAGGTAAAGAAGATTGCCACGGCGCACCATTAGGGGAAGAAGAGATCGTTGCAACGCGTGCGAAGTTAGGCTGGGAATTCGGTGCATTTGAAGTACCTGAAGATGTCTATGCACAGTGGGATGCAAAAGATAAAGGCCAGCAGCTCGAAGATGCATGGGAAGAGAAGTTCTCGGCTTATGCTGAGGCTTACCCTGAGTTAGCGCTCGAATTGGCACGCCGCTTATCTGGCGATCTACCGGAAGATTTCTCTGAGAAAGCGAAAGCTTACATTGATCAGTGCCAGGCCGATGCAAATACAGTTGCTAGCCGCAAAGCTTCTCAGAACACACTAAACGCATTTGGCCCACTTCTTCCCGAGTTTATGGGGGGCTCTGCGGATCTCGCACCATCGAACCTTACAATGTGGAGCGAATCAAAAGCTGTTACAGCTGAAGATGCTTCGGGTAATTATCTCCACTACGGTGTTCGTGAATTCGGCATGTCAGCAATAATGAACGGCATTGCGTTACACGGTGGTTTTATTCCCTACGGTGCGACCTTCCTGATTTTCATGGAATATGCGCGTAATGCAGTGCGTATGGCTGCATTGATGAAGCAACGTTCAATTTTCGTATTTACGCATGACTCAATCGGCTTGGGTGAAGATGGTCCAACGCATCAACCAGTAGAGCAGATTGCTTCATTGAGAACGACTCCAAATATGGATACATGGCGACCATGTGATGCTGTTGAATCTGCAGCAGCATGGAAGTCAGCAGTAGAACGCACAGATGGCCCAAGCTCTCTTGTATTCTCCCGTCAGAACTTACCTCACCAAACTCGCGATGCTACGCAAGTAGAAAATATCGAAAAAGGTGCGTACTTACTACGTGATTGCGATGGTACGCCTGAGCTTATCTTTATTGCGACAGGCTCTGAAATTGCTTTGGTGCAAGAAGCGGCAGACAAGCTTATCGAGAAGGGCACAAAGGTACGTGTTGTTTCAATGCCATCAACTGACGTGTTCGACCGTCAAAGTGCTGAATACAAGCAAAGCGTTCTTCCACTTGAAGTTACTGCTCGCGTAGCAGTTGAGGCTGGCATCGCAGATTATTGGTACAAGTACGTTGGTTTAGATGGACGTATTGTTGGTATGGAAACCTTCGGTGAGTCTGCACCAGCAAATCAATTGTTCGAAGAGTTCGGATTTACTGTCGAAAACGTATTAAACGTTGCCGAAGAGCTCCTATAAACGATAAGGCAAGCTGTATGTCTTGGCGTATTGCCATAAATGGATTTGGACGAATTGGTCAGGGCGTATTGCGCGCCTTGTATCAGAATTCTGAGTTACGTAAGAGTTTTACGATCGTTGCCATTAACGAACTCGCAGACGCAGAGACGATTGCGTATCTAACTAAATACGACACAACCCATGGTCGTTTTAGTGAGTCAGTTCGATGCAATGACGACACCCTAATTGTAGGTGATGATCATATCCGACTAACTCATCTAGAGGGCATCGAATCCTTACCTTGGAAAGAACTCGATGTAGATGTTGTTTTTGAATGCACCGGTGTGCATAGCACGCGAGAGGATGCACAGAAACATATTGATGCCGGGGCGAAGAAAGTTCTTTTCTCACAACCTGCGTCAGCAGATATCGACAAAACAATTGTGTTTGGTGTGAACGAGCACACTATGGATATCAACGATAAGATTGTATCCGCTGCTTCATGTACCACAAACGCGATCGTTCCGATCTTATGTGAGCTGGACCAGAACATAGGGATTGAGTCAGCATCAATGACGACCATCCACTCAGCCATGAATGATCAACCTATGATCGACGCATATCACAATAAAGACTTACGTCGAACGCGAAGCGCAATGGCGAATATGGTGCCTGTAGAGACCGCTCTTGATAAAGGTATCGAACGAATTGTTCCGTCTCTCCGGGGCAAATTATCAACGAATGCAATGCGTGTTCCGACAATTAATGTCTCAGCGATTGATTTAACAGCTCTGGTAGCGCACGACACCACTCCTAAAGAGATCAATACGATCCTGCGTGATGCTTGCACCCACTTCAAACATCCAATAGTGGCCTATACTGAGGAACCCATTGCGTCAAGTGATTTCATCCAAGATCCGCATTCCTCTACGGTTGATGGAAGCCAAACCCGCGTTACACAAGGTCGGCTCGTCAAGTTATTAGTTTGGTTTGATAATGAGTGGGGCTTTGCGAATAGAATGCTTGAACTTGCCGACTACTGGTGCAGTTTGAATAGCGAAACATTGAATACATAAAACTTGATAAACATTTATAGGATTACGATAGATGAACGTAACGAAAATGACCGATCTAGACCTTAAAGGTAAACGCGTTTTGATCCGCGAAGACCTTAATGTACCGGTCAAAGATGGCAAAGTAACAAGCGATGCACGTATTCGCGCGTCATTGCCAACAATTAAAGCCGCTATTGAAGCGGGCGCAAAAGTTATGTTGATGTCGCACCTAGGCCGACCAACCGAAGGCGAATATGCAGAAGAATTTTCGTTGAAGCCAGTGGCTAATCATCTTTCTTCATTACTCGGCAAAGATGTTCCTTTAGTTAAGACTTTGAAAGTCCCATCAGATATTCAATATGGCGATGTAGTGCTTTTTGAAAACGTTCGCTTTAACAAGGGTGAGAAAAAAGACGAAGAGACATTGTCAAAGGCATACGCTGCGCTTTGTGATGTATACGTCATGGACGCATTTGGAACTGCGCATCGCGCGCAAGCTTCAACACACGGTGTCGGACAATTTGCGCCGATTGCCTGTGCAGGCCCATTACTCGCAGCTGAACTTGAAGCACTAGCTCAAGCACTAGATACACCAAAGCGTCCACTCGTCGCTATTGTTGGTGGCTCAAAAGTATCTACTAAGTTGACGGTATTAGAATCTCTATCAGACAAAGTTGATCAGCTTATTGTTGGGGGCGGTATTGCAAATACTTTCCTTGCTGCGGCGGGCAATCCAGTTGGTAAATCGTTATATGAAGAAGATTTGATCTCTAACGCGAAAGCTCTGTCGGAAAAAACGGATATCCCAACACCAACTGATGTCGTGACCGGTAAAGAATTTTCTGAGACGGCTGTAGCTGAAGGAAAGAGCGCTCAGGCGGTTGCTGATGATGATATGATTTTCGACATTGGCCCAGAAACCTCTGCAAAGCTAGCCGAAATCATTAAAAACGCAGGGACTATTATTTGGAATGGCCCGGTTGGCGTTTTCGAGTTCGACCAGTTTGGAGAAGGAACCAAAGCCTTATCAATGGCGATTGCTGAAAGCGAAGCATTTTCGATTGCCGGAGGTGGTGATACATTAGCTGCCGTAGATAAATACGGAATAGCCGATCAGGTTTCATATATTTCAACTGGTGGCGGCGCTTTTCTTGAGTTTGTAGAAGGCAAAACCTTACCTGCAGTTGCGATGCTTACCAAGCGCGCATCGGACTAATTTATTACTTTAATAGGAGCATACAATGGCTTTAATTAGCATGCGTCAAATGCTAGACCACGCGGCGGAATTTGGTTACGGCGTGCCAGCATTTAACGTTAACAACTTAGAACAAATGCGCGCAATTATGGAAGCTGCGGATCAAACAGACAGCCCAGTAATCGTTCAAGCTTCTGCAGGTGCCCGTAAATATGCAGGCGCGCCTTTCCTTCGTCATCTGATTCTTGCTGCGACAGAAGAGTTTCCGCACATTCCTGTTGTTATGCACCAAGACCATGGAACATCACCGGCAGTATGTCAGCGTTCGATCCAACTTGGGTTCTCATCAGTCATGATGGACGGTTCACTTGGTGAAGATGGTAAGACGCCAACAGACTATGAATACAACGTCGATGTAACCCGTCGCACAGTCGAAATGGCTCACGCTTGCGGTGTGTCTGTAGAGGGCGAGCTTGGTTGTTTAGGTTCCCTTGAAACGGGCCAAGCCGGTGAAGAAGATGGGATTGGAGCTGAAGGCACTTTGACGCACGATCAGATGTTGACCGACCCGGAAGAAGCAGCTGACTTCGTAAAACAAACTCAAGTAGATGCACTGGCAATTGCATGTGGCACAAGCCATGGGGCTTACAAATTTACTCGCCCACCAACTGGCGATATTCTTGCGATTGACCGCATCAAAGCGATCCATGAACGCATTCCAGATACCCACCTTGTCATGCACGGTTCATCATCTGTACCGCAAGAGTGGCTTGCAGTGATCAACGAGTACGGTGGCGAAATCCCTGAAACGTACGGCGTTCCAGTAGAGCAAATTGTTGAAGGTATCAAATACGGTGTTCGTAAGGTAAACATCGATACTGACCTACGCTTAGCTTCAACCGGTGCTGTTCGTCGCTTCTTGGCGCAAAACCCTTCAGAGTTTGATCCACGCAAATATCTGAAAGAAACAGTTTCTGCGATGAAAGAGATTGTTGTTGCGCGTTATGAAGCATTCGGTACTGCTGGCAATGCATCTAAAATCAAAGCTGTTAGTCTCGAAACTATGTTCGAGCGTTATCAGTCAGGCGAATTAGATCCTAAAATCGGCTAATTCTTCCATACGCCTGGCGCGAGTCGTCAGGCGTAGCCTTCAATAAGAAAAATAAGCTTTCCTCTATGTTTACCCAGATTATCCAGCCTCGCTTTGCTGAAACAGACGCTCTTGGTCATATCAACAATGCCACGTTACCAGTTTGGTTCGAACAAAGCCGCACACCAATATTCAAGATATTTGTTCCTTCGTTAAATCCAAAACAATGGAATCTCATTCTTGCGAAAGTCGAAGTGGAATATACCGGCGAGATGTTTTACGCGAGTGATGTAACGATCAAGACTGGAGTGAAAAAACTAGGTAACAGCTCCCTGCAGGTTTATCAAGAAGCTTGGCAGAACGAAAGATTGTGCGCTAAAGGTCTAGCGACAATGGTGCACTTTAATCATCAAGATAAAAAGTCCGAGCCGATACCTAACGATATTCGTGCTGAATTAGAGAAGCATCTAATTCAAAGCGCTTGATCAAGGGATTTAACTCGACCATTGAGCAAGAATCGGGTGATACCTCAGGTCTTAGGTGTGTTAAGTTTTCTGTATGAACGAACTAGAAACGTCACGACACTATACAAACGCAGAAAAGCTTATTCAGTTTCTTTGCGAGCAAAGCAACAAGCAACCAACGCTGAGAGATATAGCTCAAAGGGCCTGTATGAGCGAGAGCCATGCTCAGCGCGTATTCACCGAGTGGGTTGGCCTCTCACCAAAGCAATTCTTGCAAGCCATATCAAGATCGAAAGCCAAAGAGCTTCTGCCTAACCATTCTGTAGCTAAGACTGCAGACATGCTCGGCTATTCTTCTGAAAGCAGGCTGTACGACAACTTTGTTCGTATCGAGTCCATAACACCTAGCGAGTATAAATCACGAGGTAAAAATCTTGAGATAACATTTGGTTTTTCTCCAACTCCATATGGAGATGCTCTTTTTGCTTCGACCCAAAGAGGGATTATGAAACTTGCGTTCACGTCATCTTCGCAGAGTCGGGATGATCTGATCAATGAACTGGAGTCAGAATGGCATAACGCAGAGTTAATTCGCGACGACAACCTCGCTAAAACGCTAAACCAACAAGTCTTTTCTAATCGTGAATCGAACCAAAACGTAACCTTATTTGTTAAAACAAGCGTCTTTCAGGTTAAGGTTTGGGAAGCTTTGTTAACGATTCCTGAAGGTGAGCTGCGAACATATCAACAAATCGCGGAAGCTTCTGGTAACGTCAAAGCTGTGAGAGCAGCAGCTTCAGCAATCGCAAACAATCCTGTTGCGTGTCTTATACCCTGTCACAGAGTTATTAGAAGCTCAGGCGTTTTGAATCAATATCGATGGGGAGCGGATCGAAAAGCATTAATGCTTCTTAGGGAATCTGGTAATAGAATTTTAAATCAATAAGAATCTTGGTCAGCGTTAACGCCAAAGATGAACGAAACCCTGACCAAGAGCATAAACCGTATTAAGCGGTAGCCATTTTATTTGCTTTACGCGGTTTCAAGTGTCCCCACTTCAGCATATCTTCGACTGCAGCCTCGACACTCTCTTTTATAGGAATGTATTTGATCCCCAATTCGTTTATAGCCTTAGCGTTGTCAAAATTCATTTGCTGGCCGATATGTGAGCGCATGTAAGTACCATTACCGCTTGGCTGAGTATACGAAAGCAAATGCATGATTTTTGTGCCGAATGGACTATCAAGATCAATCTTAGGCAATTTGTAATCCGTGTACCCGAGATCGTTCTTTAAGAAGCTAACCATCTCTCGCATTTTCCAGTTTTCGTTCACGATCAAATAACGCCCCGAGGCACTCTCAGTTTGCATTGCTAAAATGTGTGAGTGGGCTACATCACGCACATCAACAATCCCCCAATTAAGCGTCATCAATACTGGATACAAACCATGCATTAAATCTCTGATGACTTTGTTTGATTCATTCAGTGTTGGGCCGAGAGACGGGCCGATTACCATGAAAGGATTAATCGTTACTAAGTCGAAGTCACACTGGTCTTTATTCTTTTCTACGTAATCCCAAGCGGCTTTCTCGGCTTGAACCTTAGAATAAAAGTAAGGATTGCGCTTTAAGTTAGACTTTTCATTCCAGTCTTTTTCGCTAAAGGTTTTATCGTTTCTCGGCTCATCGGTTATTGCCGCAAGAGATGAGGTTAAAACAACACGTTTAACTGAATCTGTTTTTTGACAGGCCTTGAGAACATTCAATGTTCCATTAACCGCTGGATCGACAAGTTCTTTTTGAGAATCTTTGACGTTCACAATGTATGGGCTAGCAGTGTGCATCACGTAATCGCAACCCTGAACAACCTGGTCATAAGCACCTTCTTGTAACAAATCCGCTTTCACGAACTCTAGGCGCTCAGACGCTCCCTCTAATTCGGTTAAATAGGGATATTTATCCGCAGTGCCGCGTACTGTTGCGCGCACTTTATAACCTTGCTCAAGAAGTTGTTTAACAAGATGTGCAGCAATAAACCCTGATGCGCCAGTCACGCATACAGTTGTATTTTGATTTGATATCATGAAGGACCTCCAAGGTATTTATAATTATCTCTGGATAGCACACGCTATGAGTTACAAAATTCAGTTTAAGTAAGCAACGCGGCGGCGCTTGCAAATATTGTCATTAAAAACAGAAACCACTTAAGTGTTTTTTGACTCAGATTGATGGTTATTTTTACAGCAATATGAGCGCCAACAATAGAGCCAACAGCTAAAATTAATCCAGGCAACCATAAAATTTGATCATTAACGATAAATATCAATAACGCAACGATGGTAAAGCCCAGCGTACAGACAATTTTCAATGCATTCGTTCGCACTAAGTCGTAGCGTAAACTTCCCGCAATAGCAGCAATTAAGATAAATCCAACCCCAGCTTGCACAAATCCGCCATAAAATCCTGCCAACAACAACATAGGAATAGAACTGGAGGACTCAGAGATCCCAAGTGCTTGTGTGCCTTCTGGAGGAGCGACGACTCCAGGCTTAAACAAAATGATTCCAGCCATGGTAATCATAGATATTAGAAGTGTCGGTTTAAGTAATTGAGCTGGCATATAAGAGGCTAACAACGCTCCCGCAAGCCCGCCAATTAAAGTAACACCGACGATTTTCTTAAGATCAGGTATCTCTAACTTTCCATGGCTTTTAAAACCTTTGGCTGCAGTCAAAGATTGGAAGAAAACGTTGACGCGATTAGTCGCATTAGCAATATCTGCAGGTAAACCCATGACCATCAAGGCGGGTATTGTAAGATTCGAACCACCACCGGCCATCGTGTTAATAATGCCAGCCAAAAAGCCCATCGCAATAAGTAAGGAGACAGAAAGAACACTTAGCTCATACATATTATTATTTCTTCTAATTAAAATAGTGGGGCATACTAACGCAATTCGACGTTTCCATCATTTCTATTCTGTATGAATTCCGCAGTACCAGAACACAATTTATCAGAGCTTCAGCAACAGACCATAGACGAATTAGAGCGCTGCTTAGTTTTAGCCCAAGACTACTTTGGGCGACAGTTTTGTTTAGATGCAGTCAAGTTTGACTTGAGAGGGAAGGCTGCAGGGCAATTTAGAATCAGAAAGGCGCAATCACGAGCGCTGAGTCGTAAACAGAGCCTTATAAAAGAGATACGATTTAACCAGGAACTCCTTTCGCTTTATGGTCAACAATTCATAGATGAGACGGTAGGCCACGAAGTAGCGCATTTCATCGTGCACGAAGTTGTCGAACGTCGCGTTAGGCCTCATGGGCGCGAATGGCAATCGGTGATGATAGACGTTCTTAAAAAGGCCCCTGAAGTGACTCATCAATATGAAGTTAAACCAGCGAGAACCATAAAACGATACCGTTACCACTGCGCTTGTCCAAACAAGTCTCATGAATTGACGTCTATCAGGCACAATCGAGTAAGGCGCGAGAACGCAAAGTACGTCTGCAGGATTTGTAAGACAGCGCTTTTGCCAAGCGACAATTAATTTAGGCCACCTTGAAACACTCGATTTCATTTTTAAGAGCATCCACCGCAACGATTAGGTTTTGGCCAGACTCTGCAATGAGTAGACTTCCGTTTGCCGTTTCTTCCGACAATGCCTGAGTTGTTGTCACATTGCGACTAATCTCTTCAGAAACTGAAAGTTGTTCGCTCGACGCCGTTGCGGTTTGTCCAGCCATATTAAGGATCTGATCTATCGCTTGCTCGATTGTATCAAGAGAAGTTTTCGTGTCGTTTGATTGAGTAACCGTCTGTTGTGCGAGCTCTCGACACGCTAGCATCGCATCGAGCGACGCTTTTGATGAGTCTTGCAAGGTGCTTAAGACACTCCCAATTTCAGACGTTGAATCC
>NZ_LWGF01001199.1:0-63956 GCF_001635355.1 Oleiphilus sp. HI0125 | reverse complement strand
CAAAATTTCTAGGCGCGGTATTCTATATGAAAACAACGCCAAAGTAGCAGCAATTTACAGTTCTTCACTGTCGTCAACACTATACTTACAGTGAAAGCCGAAAACTTACGTCGAAGGAGAGTGCGTATGAACAACAACGGTATTAATGCTCGCGTCACACCTAAAGGCAATATGGACATATTGTCTCGACACGAAGTGAATCTCCTGCGCAACAAGAAAAACGAACAACTACAAGAGCTGTTTCGTCGTTGCGCACTCGCTGTGTTGAACTGTGGATCCTTAAGTGATGATGGTGAAAGTCTCTTAGAAAAATACAAAGACTTCGAAATTAACGTCATTCAACAACCTCGAGGCATAAAACTCGATATTAAGAACGCGCCTGAAAGCGCCTTCGTTGATGGCTATATGATTCAAGGTATCAATAATCACTTGTTCTCAGTGGTGAGAGACATCATTTACACAGACAGTGTCATGATGAAAAACACGAGCTTGAACCTTAAGTCTTCAGAGCAAGTTACGAACTTTATTTTCCATTTATTACGTAATGCAAACCTGCTTAAAACAAACTGTGAGACAGATATTGTTGTGTGCTGGGGTGGTCACTCAATCAAACGTAACGAATACGAATACACGAAAGAAGTTGGCTATCAGCTTGGTTTACGTGCATTGAATATCTGTACCGGCTGTGGCCCAGGTGCGATGAAAGGCCCGATGAAAGGTGCTGCGGTAGGTCATGCAAAGCAACGCCATGCACTGGGACGATATATCGGTGTCACGGAGCCAGGCATTATTGCAGCAGAGTCTCCAAACCCAATTGTAAACGAGCTAACGATACTGCCCGACATCGAAAAGCGACTTGAGGCGTTTGTACGCCTAGGACACGGAATTATTGTCTTTCCTGGTGGCGTCGGCACTGCTGAAGAGATTCTGTATATTCTCGGTGTATTGATGCACCCAAAAAACAAGGCGATGCCCTACCCCTTGGTGCTAACTGGCCCCGAATCAAGTCGGGATTATTTTGAAATGATCGATACCTTCATCGGACAAACACTTGGTACAGAAGCGCAAGTGCTCTATAAAATCATTATTGATGATCCAGAATCTGTCGCCAAATATATGAAATCAAATCTCGAAAAAGTCAAAACATATCGTCGCAAACGCCGCGATGCGTATTACTACAACTGGCTACTGAAGATTGATCCTATATTTCAAAAGCCTTTTGAGCCGACACATGCATTGATGGCTAACCTTGACCTCCATAAAGATCAAGAGCCTCATCAGCTCGCCGCCAATCTACGCTGTGCTTTTTCAGGAATCGTTGCAGGTAATGTCAAAGCGCAAGGCTTAGCCGAAATCAAAAAACACGGGCCCTTTCAAATAGCAGGTGATCCAGAGATTATGTTATCGATGGATAAGATGTTACGCGCTTTTGTTGATCAAGGAAGAATGAAGCTGCCCGGTAGTACGTATAAGCCTTGTTATCGTATTGTGAACAAATGAATGCTAGTTGTTAAATAGCTTTGGCAAGAGCATTAAAAAAGCCGAACGATGTTCGGCTTTTTTAATCATTAAGCGTTGAACGCTTTTATTTCAATGTGCTGAAGTATTCAGCAAGGTTCTGCATATCCGCATCAGTAAGAGCAGCCGCCTGTGCTTGCATGATTGCCGCCATTCCACCATTGCGCTGTTTTGCTTTGTAAGCCTTCAAAGAAGAGACCAAATACTCTTTATTCTGACCTGCCAAATTAGGGTAAGTTTTGATCGTTGCAATACCATTTGCACCATGACAAGCAGCACACACAGCTGACTTTGCTTTACCTGCAGCGGCATCACCGGCCATCGCAAAACTAGAACCTAAAGTAACACTCACAATCCCAGCCATTAGTACTTTCTTTAACATATTCTTCTCCTAACAATGTGTACTACTTCTAATCAGATAAGGTTAGTGTAGCAGAGTACCTTGAAATACAAAGTGTCTCGGCTTTAGCTAAATCAAGTCTGTTCTCAAAACCTTATCTTGTCACTTAATCTTGCAATCACTTATATATAACTAGTGCATCCACGAACCCGAGCTTTTGATGATCAAATGCTTTGTGTAATCGGCCCACCGTTTCGAACCCTAACTTAGTCCATAGATGGACCGCTGAACTATTCGAAGAAACAACCAAATTAAACTGCATTGCCTTATAGCCAAGCGTTACAGCAATGGACTGCGAATGTAAACATAGTTGGCTAGCAATCCCTCCCCCCCGATACGAAGGCGATACCATATAACCACAATTGCTAACATGCGCGCCCAAGCTCGCTTGATTCAGTTTAATGTAATACGTAGCGACCACTTCGCCAGATTGCTCTGCAACATAGGTAAATTGAGGCATGACCATCCACTGCTGAAACCCCTCTTCTTTGCTGATATCAGGAGAATAAGGATAACTATCGCCAGCACGAACAATGTCGCTAAAAAATGGCCAGATACGATCCCAATCAGCCAGCTGTGCTTCACGAATATTCAGGGATAACGCCATATATATTGTTCCCTCTCTTGTACGATCACTCACCCTTTAATTAGGGGGACTTGCATGAAACCTATTCAATTAACCGGATAGAACTCTCATTTTCCGAATAGAACATTTCTCTAAATCATACTTTACGTTAGCATTCGATTTAATAAGAAAAACTTTGAGACTTGTCAGTATGTTACGTCTTCTTTCAGTAGTTTTAACAGGCTTACTTTTAGCCAAAACAGCACATGCAAATGCACTTCAGCCGCTCACTATGTGCGTCTTCGACTTTGTTGGCCATGATGGCCCCATCCACAAAGAAATGAAGGAATACAAAATCGATGCCGTGCGTTGGGGTGTTGATTTGTCTTTTAAGGTATATACCGATGATCGTGTCGCCTCAGAAGAGTTTAAAAATGGCGTATGCGATATGCTCAACTTACCTGGCATACGGGCACGCGAGTACAACTCATTTACAGGCAGTATTAATGCCGTTGGCGCATTGCCAACCTACGACCATCTGGCCATCGTCATCAAATCTTTAAGCAGTCCTGGTGCTGCGAAAATTATGCGCAGCGGCGAATATGAGATCATCGGTATTGCGCCGATCGGTGCGATCTTCTTATTCGTTAATGACAAGAGTATTCAGAACCCAGAAGATATGGCTGGCAAGCGTGTCACCGTGCTCGATAATGCGCCTGAAACTGAATATTTAGCGACACGTATCGGCATGACGCCAGTATCATCAAGTATTGCTAACGCGCTCCAAAAATTTAATAACAAAGCGGTCGATATTACCGGCGCACCAGGCTTAGCTTACGAGCCTATGGAAATGTACAAAGGCCTTGAGCCAGGCGGTGGTGTTATCAAATGGCCAAGCTTGCAGATCACCATGCAGCTAATTGTTCGTTGGGAAAAAGTACCTGAAGGTTTTGCGCAAAAATCTCGTGAACTGATGGCGAGCAAATATAAAGATCAAATTCGTAAAATCGTTGATAGCGAACTAACAATCCCTGAGAAATACTGGATTGAAATTAGCGAAAAAACCGAAGACAACTGGAGTGAGCTGTTCCGCGAAAGCCGCATCGCCCTGCGTGAGCAGGGAGTCTATAACGGCAAAGCTTTAACCTTGTTCCGTAAGGTTCGCTGTAAGATTGATCCTCAACTAGCGGAATGTACTTCGAAGGATAGAGAGTAGAATCTTTTTATTCTTTGACACTTTCTAGTTTCAACACATTTTTTCTATTTCGGTTTTCGTCCAAAAGGACGAGTTAAGGGAGTGCGCTGACACTCCCTTAACAATGACTCAGGCCACCTTCTCTTGCTTCGCAATTCACCTTGTCCAAGTCAGCGTCTACTTCCTAGCCCTTCGGGTTCATTCGCTGCTCAACAATAAACAGCGCCTGCGGAACTCGCCTTCGGCTCAAACAGTCCTCGGCATAAAGCCGTTTATTCTCTGAGCAACTCATCTAGTCAGAAGGGGTAGTGGGTGCAAAGAATAAAACTTATCGGAATGGCTAATTCCCCATCTCGAGGGACGAAAGCTCGCCGGCGAAAATCGGAATAACGCGAGGACTGTTCGAAATCCGCATCGCGGATAAGTTCCGCAGCGCCGATTTACGCAAGAGTTTGAGTGTAGCCGAAGGCCCCGAAAATTGGGGCGCATTTAGATCCTTAAGACCTTTGGCGTCAAAGGTCTTAAGGGGTTTTCGGCCGCCGCCGACAGGAACAGAAGTCTAGAAACAAGAAAGCTTCAAAGAATCAAAAAACTAAAATCAAAACACGCGCTGCCAATACCCAACATCAATCCATTGTCCGAACTTTCGCCCAACTTGTTCAAGGTGTGCGACTTTCTTCATGCCAAATTTTTCATGTAAGGCTTCGCTCGCTTCATTCGGCAAAGCAACCACCGCCATCACTGCATGCACATCAAGTTGACTCAAACGCTCAAACAAAGCCTGATACAACATTGAACCTACGCCTTTATGATGAAGATTGGCATCGAGATATACGCTAACTTCTTTGGAATAACGATACGCAGAGCGCTCACGCCAAGGCGCAGAATAGGCATATCCAAGACCCTGACCATCTTGCTCCGCGACTAACCATGGTAAGCCAAGTTCTTGTACTTGACTAATTCTTGTCAGAATCTGATTAGCGTCAAGAGGCTCTTCTTCAAAGGTGACGACCGTATGCTTAATATAATAGTTATAGATATCCGCGATGCGTTCAGCATCAAAAGCTTGAACATCACGGATTAAATAAGAGGAGTTAGACACCGTCTAATTATTAAGGCTTGCGAACAACAAATGGCACGGTGACTGAGCCGCTTTCTTTAAACTCTAAGACTAGCTCTACTTCATCGCCTTCCGCCAAGGCCTGCTGTAGGCCCATTAACATGATATGCATACCATGCGGTTTTAATTCGCTAGTTTCGCCTTCAGACAAAGACATAGACGCAACGGGACGCATACTCATAACGCCATCACTCATCATGCTCTCGTGAATTTCTGCTTTGTTAGCAATAGCCGATGATACTGCGATGAGCTCATCAGCATGCGAAACGTTGATCTTCGCATATGCCGCCGTCACCGTGGCATTTGGTGGCATCAAACGAACCCACGCGTCTTCTACTTTAGGCTGCGCTAATGTTTGACCAACTAGTCCCATACACATAAAGACCGCTAGAAAAGCTGTTATTACTTGTCGCATTTATATCTTCCTTTCTCTGATTTTTATTTATTTTTTTGATTGTACTTATGGCTTGAATATCGCTGTTCTCGCTCGACGTTCTCTACGCTTTCGCTTAACCCATCAAACCAAGCACCAGCCTCTTCATTAATGAAACCAATCAAGGCTTCAATATGCTCTGATCTAGAATTTAATGCCGGAATATATTCGAAGCGTTCGCCTCCAGCTTCCATAAAGTATTCCTTATTTTCTCCGGCAATTTCTTCGAGTGTTTCTAAGCAATCCGATGAAAAACCAGGACACACGACTTGTACTGATTTTACCCCTTCATTTGGAAGAGATTTCATGGTCGCATCAAGATAAGGCTTCAACCACTCAGCTTTGCCAAAACGCGATTGAAAACAGGTTAAATATTCGTCTTGATTCAATCCAAGCTGTTCGGCAAGTAAGCGGACAGTGACATGGCATTGGCAGTGATAAGGGTCTCCAGAATGGAGAAAGTGTTGAGGTACACCATGAAAAGAAAATACGAGTTTGTCGCAGCGACCATGCTCAGCCCAGTGCTGTTGGATGCTTTGGGCCAAGGCATTGATGTAGGCTGGATTCGTATGATAACTGCTAATAAATCGAAAACTGGGTAACCAACGACGTTGCGTAAAATCTGCTGCGAGATCATCAAAAACAGAGGCCGTAGTGCTTCCTGAATACTGCGGATATAAAGGCAACACAACTAGCTTGCGGCAACTCTCCGCCATCATTTGATCAAGCGTATTCGATACTGAGGGCTCACCATAACGCATTGCGAGCTCAACCATCACATTGTTGCCATACTCGGCACGCAACTTCTCACGAATGGCTTGTGTTTGCGCCAAAGAATGGAGCATCAAAGGTGAACCATCCTCAGTCCATACTTCTTTATACGCTTCAGCAGATTTGCTAGGCCTAACACGTAAAATGATGCCATGTAGGATCAGCATCCATATCAGTTTTGGAATCTCAACAACACGAGGATCCGATAAAAATTGAGCCAGATATTTACGTAGCGCTTTAGCCGTTGGAGCCTCAGGCGTACCCAGATTCACCAATAAAACGCCCACTTTATCTGCACTACGGTGTGAAAAATTCTTTTCACCTTTGAACGCCATTACACCGCCTCTTTTAGTGTTTTGTTAAGCCAAGCCCAAGACATCCCTAAATATTCATGCCACGCTGCTTGAACAATTGCCAAGTTGTTTGCTGTCGGAATCCAATCACGCCAAACCAAAGGTCGATCACCTTTTGCTTCTATGTTGGCTGGCGCAGCAATAGGTCGCATACCTAAGCTTTCAAACAACGCCATCGCACGGGGCATATGCATTGCTGAAGTCACCAATGCAAAAGGCTGCATACCAATTATATTTCGCCAAGCAAGCGCTTCCTCATACGTATCTTTAGCATTGGCTTGCAATAAAATGCGATCTGCATCAACGCCTAATAACTGCGCCGTATTTGCCGCGACTTGCGCATGACTTTGCGTATCAAACCCCGCATAGCCAGACACCAACAAGGTAGCTTTTGGTTGCAGCTTCACAATCTCAACACCGGTTAGCAAACGAGCCAAAGATGTACGATTCAATTGATGCAGAGACGCGACACGCATATCAGTCGTATGACCACCACCAAGCACCACAACGTACGGCACATCTTGCCCATCAAACGGGCTATATCGGTACTCAAGCGGCTGAGCAATAAGATGAGCGATAGGTTTGATCGAACAAAGATATAACGCTACGAGTGCCAAACACATTAGGCTCTTAGCCCAAGAGTGCTTGCCTTTCCAGCTACATAGCAAAGCAAGCAAACCAAGCGACAGCACGACCGAAACCGGCATTAATAAGCCACCGATTAGCTTCTTAAGTGTAAACAGCACGTTTAGCGAATGACTTTGAAATTCGCCAGTGCGTAGACCTCTCCCTGAGCATCGCTCACACGTACCGACCAATCACCCGTCATATACTTATCAATAAACTTACTGGAATAACTTAATTGCTCGTCAGCATTGATCGGTATACGCACCCTTGCCTGACGCTTCTCATTCAAAAACCACTCGTGAAAAAGAGTTGTACCTTGAATGTTTAGCATTTCAGTATGAAGAACGACCTTAATCAGATTCTCACCATCCATACTCACTTCATAGCCAAGCAGATCAATAGGATGTCGATTCTCATCAACACCTCGCGCTAAACTCGCCGAAATGATCGCAGGATTTAATGTAGAGATTGCCGATACGGGCGCTTGCACCGCAGTTTGCGTTAATGAAGCTGCTCGCTGAGTTAATGCCACTGGCGTAGGGTCTACTTCAGCCTCAACATCGCTCTTTAATTCGAGCGCTGCCACAACCGCTTCTTCGCTTGGCGCTTGTGTGTTCTCCATAATAGTTGTCTCTTGTGCAGCCGCAATCTTGCGCTGCTCAATTACACTCACAACGGTGGGAGTATCATTCAGTGGCTCAAAGACAAGGTAAAGCGCCGAAAAAGCGACCGCAAACACGACGCCAAAGATCAAGCCAATTCGCCCCCAAAGGACCTGAGTCTCTTCGTATTCAGAGTAATCCTCTTTCTGAGAAGGCATTGGGCCAACAGAGATTTTTTGATGGCGTGACATAATGAAGAATCCGTTGTGAGTTGTACTTAAAATTATCTTGCGAAGTTTACTTAATGCACGTACTTGTCACAATCGTGCGCCCGCCTGAACCAACATTAAGTCTAACTCATGGAGTTGCTGTTCTCGAGCAATACTTAGGCTGCTCTCCCCCATGTTAGACACGTAATTCACATCAGCCCCTGCTTCAATAACTGGCTTCACCAATAACATGCTGTTTTGTTCTACCAAGTGCATCAGTAGTGACTTCCCTTCGAACACTATGTCTACGTCAGCGCCTGCATTAATCAAGACATTAGCGGTTGTAAGATGCCCATTCATCGCCGCTTCTGTTAGTGCTGTGCGACCAGAGGCATCCGCATAGTCTAATGCCATACCGGAGCGAATAAACGCCACGACTAAATCATTCAATCCTAAACGACTAACAAGCATGAGCACACTTTCTTGTCCGGGCTGCATGGCCCAATTAGGCTGCGCTCCGGCACGTAATAAAATCTGAACCATGCGTGTTTGCTTTGCGCTGATCGCGTATCTCAGAGGTGTGTGCCCCTCAAACTCTGCATTCACAGAGTCTCCCGCCAAAATACGTTCCTTCATAGCGACTTCATCGCCTGAGGAAATCGCTGTCATCAAACCTGAGGGCTCTTTAATCGACTGCGTTGATGTATTGATTTGGAAATCGTTTGGAACCGCATTTTTTGAGGCACATCCGCCTACCCAGATCAGTAAACTTAATAGTATGATTGCACGCATCATCCGCTGACACTTATATCCTGTTAGTAAAGTTCATAGTTTGTTGACTCTGATACCAAAACTCAAGTAATCCGACATACCGCGTAACACGATAAGCACTGCATGCCCGAGATATCTCTAACACCTGAACAACGCATTATTGTCGATGCTCCCGTTGCGCATTATGTGATTCGTGCTGTTGCCGGTAGCGGAAAAACCACAACACTTGCACATCGAATCAATAAATTACTTGCTGATGGCTACGACCCACGACGCTTACTTGTGCTTATGTTCAATAAAAGCGCGCAACTCGATTTTCAGAAAAAGCTGCAATCAGTGCGAGGTGAAGGCCAAAGTATTCCAGAAGTACGCACGTTTCATGCGATGGGGTTTCGCTTATACAAACGCTTTATTGAGATCGGTGTCTTAGCTCCATATCAAGGCAATATTCTGAGTGAGCGCGAAATTCAATTTCACTTACTACAACTCGTTCCGCAGGTTCTTAGCCCCGAACAACAAAATGAGTTCAAGCGTTATAAAAAAGAATATCTTGATGTTGCAGCAAGCTTTATTGATCAATGTAAAAGCCAGCTTGATGACCCTCATAGTTTTTTCAAACACTCCGGTTTAGAGAATAAATTTGGTTTTTTACCGAGCCTGTTTGAACGCTTTGAGCAATGGCGTAATGACCATTCGCGCATTAGCTATGCTGATATGCTTTACACGCCAGTCAAAACCATTATCGCCAAACCTGAACTTCGAGATTTAGTCTCGAATAAAATGGACGTGATTCTTGTTGACGAATATCAAGACACCAATGATATTCAACATACCTTGTTAAGCTTGATTGCAGGCGAACGAGCAAAAGTCACCATCGTTGGCGACCCCGACCAAACGATATATGAGTTCCGTGGAGCAAAACCGCAATACATGCTGTCCGGTTTTGCCGAAGAATATAAACATTGCGAATCGCTCAAGCTCAGCACGAGTTTCCGTTATGGTCATCAAGTCGCTCTACTCGCCAATCAATTAATTGCGCATAGCCCTTATCACGACGACGCATTGTGTATTCCTGCTAAGAGTAATCCTCACACTGCGGTCGAGCTATGCGAAACACAAAATGAACTTATCAGCCTCGTGACACGATTAGCGAAACATGATGCATCGCAACGGAATCAAACCGCAATTTTGGTTCGATATTGGAGTCAAACAGCAAATTTAGAATTAGCACTATTGCGCGCTAATTTACCTTACGTATTAAATGGGTTCCGCGGAATTTTTGGTTCGGATGAGATGTATGCCATCCGCAGTTTGCTTGAACTTGCCGATGGCAGCTTTGCTCAAATGCCACCAACTATGCGAGAGCAAGCATTCATTCAGTTAGCCCGGTTCCCTCATGTGGGCATTAATGAACGTCAAATTCAGCTTTTCATGCATCAACTTGCTCAGCACTCTAGCCGTTGGGGACACCATGTACTGAATATGATTCCAAGCGACTTAAGCCGCTTCCAAAAGCTCAAATTGGAGCGCTTCGCTAAAGGCTTATCTGCTCTTGAGAACAATACAAACCCTCCAAGACAGCTGTTCAAACAATACATACAAGAAACGAAGCTTTTTGATGAGCTAAAAACGAGTGGCCTAAGCCAAGACGCTAGTGACGAGCAAGTTAGGACGGTCAAAAACCTGATGGCCTTTATGGCAGAAAGCCGTACAGAAAACGCAAACGCCTTGTTAAATGAGCTCGCAGCGCTCGAAGAAAGAACACAAATCCAGCATGCTCAAGGTATACACATTACAAGTATGCATCGCGCTAAAGGGCTGGAATGGGAGCATGTAGTTTTGCCTGGGCTTTCTGAAACGACCTTTTTCAGTTCAAGTGGCAGAAAAGAGATTGGCCCCCAAGATATCGCTAGTGAGCGACGCTTGATTTATGTCGCCATGACTAGAGCAAAGCAATCACTTCTCATGCTATGTCCTAAATCAGACAGCAAAGACGGTCTACGCTTTTTACATGAAATGCAAAGTGAGTCGGCACTGCACATTGCGAGATCTATCGAGCGACAACAAAACACTGCACAACTTAAAACGCTCGCAAGCAAGACCTTGCAAAGATACGCTGATACTTTTTCAATTATGCTTACCATGCCTAGCAAGGCTGAGCGCCCAACCTTGAGTAACTTCGATCAAGCAATTTGGCAAGCAGACATCATTGAACATAAATCAATGGGAAGAGGCCGAGTCGTTCAAGAAAAAGGAGAAACGTTCACGGTACAATTTGATGACAATGAACGGCGCGTTTTCTCAAAACGCTACGCAGATAAGATGTTCGCGCTCACCGACTAAACACAAGAACTTTCCGTCATAGTAACTGACGAATTGATCCTTGGTTATCTATAGCAACAGAAGTAAATCGACCTTCTGTGACTTTGATATTCACATTGCTGACACTCTGCTGCACGAACACTTCAACCGAGATCACCATCGAACTGCGCCCAGTATCATCAAGTCTCGCATAAATACTTACCGCATCTCCCACATTGATTGGCGATTGAAATTTAATTTGATCCACAGCAACGGTTGAGCAACGACCATTAGATAACTTTGTTGCAAACAAGGTGGCTGCCGCATCCATTTGATCTAATAACCAGCCGGCGTAGATGTCTCCATGAATATTTGTATTCGCCGGTGTCGCGAGCACCTTCAACATTAACTCGCTGTCCGCCGCTGGCCCTATCCCATCGAAAAGCGTCATGATTTTTACTTCCTGAATAACAATTATTATTTACGATAGCTTCTTCAAATCAATCTTCCACTTATCCCCATTATTCGAGAAGACTATTTTTTTTGATAATTACAAAGCATTGTCATATTTATGTCATAAAGCCGCCCTATATTGCATCCCCATTGAAGCGTTAAACAATTAATCAATCGAAACTAAATCAAATATCACGGGAGATGATAATGAGATTTAAGAAACTAATTGGTGCAATGGCACTGACAGCTTTTTCAGGTGTTGCAACAGCGCAAGTCGATGCAGACCTACCTGTATACGAAAAAGCGAGCGGCGTATCTGGTAACTTTTCTAGTGTAGGCTCAGATACTCTAGCTAACCTAATGACACTTTGGGCAGAAGACTTTAAGCGTAACTACCCAAATGTAAACATTCAGATTCAAGCGGCGGGCTCTTCTACTGCGCCACCAGCATTGACTGAAGGCACATCTAACATGGGCCCAATGAGCCGTAAGATGAAGGACAAAGAAATCGAAGCCTTCGAAAAACGTTACGGTTATGCACCAACACCAGTTGCAGTAGCTATTGATGCTCTTGCCGTATTCGTCAATAAAGACAACCCAATCAAAGGTATGAACATCGCTGAACTAGATGCGATCTTCTCATCAACTCGTAAATGTGGCTTCGATAGCGACGTAAAAACATGGGGTGATGTAGGTGTTGAAGGTTCTCTTGCAAACAAGGGCATTCAACTATTCGGTCGTAACTCAGTATCTGGTACTTACGGTTACTTTAAGAAGAAAGCACTATGTAAAGGCGACTTCAAAAACAACGTAAATGAGCAACCAGGCTCAGCGTCAGTTGTTCAGGGTGTATCTGAGTCAATCAATGGTATTGGTTACTCTGGCATCGGTTACACAACTGCATCAGTGCGCGCTCTTCCACTAGCGAAGAAGGGCGACAAATATGTTGAAGCAAATGCTGCAAACGCTGTAACAGGTGCTTACCCACTTTCACGCTTCCTATACGTATACGTGAACAAAGCGCCAAATAAAGCACTTGATCCAACGACTGCTGAGTTCTTGAAACTTGTAATGTCTAAGCAAGGTCAAGAAGTTGTAGTGAAAGATGGCTATGTGCCACTTCCTGCAAAAGTTGTTGAGCGTCAGTTCAAAGAACTAGGTCTATAATACGCCGTAGATAACTAGTTAAAGACAAAACCTCCCGCCATATTTGGTGGGGGGTTTTGTCGTATAAGCAGACTATGAATTTACATTGTTATACAATTTGCGAAATTTAAATTCTCTCAATTGTCGGTATTAATTTATGAGTGAATCACCAACGCAGCCAACACTAGACTTCAACACTCCGAAGCTAGTTAGGCATCGTAAAAACAGAAAGTTAAAAGACAAGCTTGCCAGTGTCTCTATTGGGGCTGGCGGCATTAGCGTCATCGTAGCAATCACACTTATCTTCTTTTATCTTCTTTATGAAGTGGCACCGCTATTCACCAGTGCCGAAGCAGAGCGTGTTGCTACCTACGATGTTCCAGAACAAGCTGCAGGAAGCACAATTTTTAGTGGTACAGAAGAGCAAGGCGAGAAAGCTTTTCGTGTAACTGATCAAGGAAAGGTAGTTTTCTTTAACACAATAGACGGGAGCATTGATAATCTTGTATCTCTCCCGATTCCCGAGGGAGTTGAAGTATCTAGCGTCGCCAACGCAGATCCTGCTTCTCGCAAATTCGTACTTGGCCTAAGTGATGGTTCTGCTCTGGTATTGCAGCACAGCTATAAAATCACTTACCCCAATGACCAGCGCAAGATTGAACCTTTTATTGAATATCCATTCGGCGAAGAGGCTATGCAGCTATCTGAGAATGGCGAGCCTCTGAAAGAAATTTCTATTGCCTTAAGTGACGGCGCACTAATGGTCGTCGCGGTAACAGAATCGAATGCCTTGGTTGCAAAACAATTCGAACAAGAAGAAGACTTTTTGAGCGGTGAAATACGTTTAGTGCCTGAAGAAGTTGATCTCCCACAACTTGATGTCGCACCTAAATTTATCATTGCTGAACCTGCGATGCGCTTTGTATTTGTCGGTACAAATGACGGACATATCCAGGTTTTAGATCTCAATGCAAAACGTGAAAATATCGTCAACGGCACCATCAAAGTGGGTGACGAAAATACTTTAATTGACGATATGACCTTACTACTGGGTGGTGCTTCCATCTTGGTCTCCGACAGCCAAGGAAGCACCTCGCAGTGGTTCATGGTACGCGATGAAAACAACAAGTATCGTCTTGAAAACATTCGTACCTTTGAAGCCGTCGGCGGTAAGATCGCAGCGGCAGATATTGAACAACGTCGTAAGGGTTTCTTAATCGCCAACACTGAAGGCACGATTAAGTTTTACAACAGTACTGCGCATTCCACTGCATTGACTATTAGTGCAGACGCAGCCGTTAAAAATCTTGCTATTGCACCACGCGCCAACAAACTTCTTGTTGAAACCACGGATGGAAAAATGCAGTGGTGGTTAGTGGATAACGAGCACCCTGAAATTTCCTTCTCAGCACTTTGGGGCAAGGTTTGGTATGAGGGTTATGAAGAGCCAGATTACATTTGGCAATCTTCAGCAGCGAATAATGACTTCGAACCAAAATACAGCTTATCCCCTCTTGCATTCGGTACCTTAAAAGCAGCGTTCTACGCGATGCTTGTTGCAACGCCTCTAGCAATCTGTGGTGCTTTGTATACCGCATACTTCATGTCACCGGGTTTACGTCGTAAGGTAAAACCATCAATCGAATTGATGGAAGCATTACCTACCGTAATTCTAGGTTTCTTGGCAGGTTTATTCTTCGCACCGTTTATGGAAGAAAACCTTCCTGGCGTATTCGCAGTACTCATAATCACCCCGATCTTCATCCTTCTATTCGGCTTTATATGGAGTAACTTACCCTCCAACATTCGTCGTTTAGTGCCTGATGGCTGGGACCCAGTGCTGCTGATTCCTGTCATTATCTTTGGTGGTTGGCTTGCCATGGCGCTCAGCCCAACACTAGAAGTCGCATTCTTCAATGGTGATATGCGCCTTTGGTTAACGAATGAAGCCGGTATCGATTTCGACCAACGTAACGCCTTAGTCGTTGGTGCAGCAATGGGCTTTGCAGTTATCCCTACCATCTTCTCGATTACAGAAGATGCCGTGTTCAGTGTGCCAAAACATCTGACCCAAGGCTCTCTTGCACTTGGTGCAACGCAGTGGCAAACCATGACACGCGTTATCCTTCCAACAGCAAGCCCGGGTATTTTCTCAGCGGTAATGATTGGTATGGGTCGTGCGGTCGGTGAAACCATGATCGTACTGATGGCGACTGGTAACACCCCGATCATGGACATCAATATCTTTGAAGGTATGCGTACTTTGTCAGCAAACATTGCTGTCGAAATGCCTGAATCAGAAGTGGGTAGCACGCACTACCGCATCTTATTCCTCGCAGCCTTTGTTCTATTCCTGTTTACCTTTGTCGTAAACACCTTTGCAGAATTTGTGCGCCAGCGTCTTCGCAACAAGTACAGTGTGATTTAAGGAGTCTATTGTGCGCGTATCAGTTAAAAAATGGTTTAAAAACGGCGACCCATGGGTTTGGTTCAACGCCGGTGCTGTTGCCATCAGCATGGTTATGGTTTTCGGTCTTCTTTGGTTGATCGCAAGCCGAGGTCTTGTCCACTTCTGGGCTCACGATGTGATGCAAGCAGAAGTGACAGCTAAAAATGGTGATCGTTACACCATCATTGGTGAACTCGTTGAAACCGTAGAAGTGTCTGCGGATCAACTACGTGATGCTGGATATAGCATTCCTGAAGATCTAGAGCATCTGGATCGTAATCTAATGAAGATTGGTAACCGTGATATTTCAGGTACTGACTTCCGTTGGATTCTTGCTCGTGATTTCTCAAACATCACCTACCCAGAAGACATTATCGTGATGGAACGTCGCGAATGGGGTAATTTCTACGGCTACTTAAATGAAGTCATCGAGAATGACCAAGTTGTCGCTGAAGGTGATCAAGCTTGGCCTGCTCTACAAGAGCGCCTAGATAGAGCTTTGGATATTTATTCTCAAATTCATGATATTGAGAAGAGTGACATTGGTTCTATCAATGCGGGTATCGAACGTCTTCGACTTCAGCAGCGCAAGTTGGAATTGGAAGATCGTTTAACATCGCAAGCACTTGCTGATATTGAAGCTGAGCGAGCAGCATTAAATGCTGAATACGATG
Organism: Oleiphilus sp. HI0125; assembly: GCF_001635355.1. Taxonomy (NCBI): domain Bacteria; kingdom Pseudomonadati; phylum Pseudomonadota; class Gammaproteobacteria; order Oceanospirillales; family Oleiphilaceae; genus Oleiphilus; species Oleiphilus sp. HI0125. The sequence goes on along the minus strand of NZ_LWGF01001199.1, from coordinate 48,369 downwards.
GCTTGCAGGGCCGTCTTATCGAGCTTTATGGCCGAATAAACCGCGACAAAGTTCGTGTACAAAGTATGGACGGCACGCAAATCACGGTTGATCTTGCGAAGATCGTTCATGCCTTCCAGCCGAACGCGATGAGTATTGGCGATAAGATCGTTTTCTACATTGCAAAACTCTACGAGTTCATCAGTGACGAACCACGTGAAGCTAATACCGAAGGGGGTATCTTCCCTGCTATTTTCGGTACGGTTTTGATGGTCATTATCATGTCGATCATCGTGACACCATTTGGCGTAATCGCAGCAGTTTATCTACGTGAATATGCCCACCAAGGTACGATGACACGTATCATACGTATTGCGGTAAATAACCTCGCCGGTGTTCCTTCAATTGTTTACGGTGTATTTGGTCTTGGCTTCTTTATCTACTTTGTCGGTTCCGGCGTGGATAAAGCGTTCTTCCCAGAAGCATTGCCGTCACCAACATTCGGTACCGGTGGTCTACTATGGGCATCGATTACACTCGCGATTCTAACGCTACCAGTCGTCATCGTCGCAACGGAAGAAGGCTTGTCACGTATCCCTCGCTCCATTCGCGAAGGTAGTTTGGCACTTGGTGCAACCAAAGCAGAAACCTTGTGGCGTGTTATTTTGCCAATGGCTAGCCCAGCAATGATGACAGGCGTTATCCTTGCTATCGCGCGTGCAGCCGGTGAAGTAGCGCCATTAATGTTGGTTGGTGTAGTGAAGTTAGCGCCATCACTTCCTTTAGATGGTAACTACCCTTACTTGCACTTAGACCAGAAATTTATGCACTTAGGCTTCCATATTTACGATGTAGGTTTCCAAAGCCCGAACGTTGAAGCAGCGCGACCACTTGTGTACGCGACCTCGTTCTTGCTGGTAGCGGTTATCGCTTTACTTAACTTATCAGCTGTTGCGATTCGTAACCGCTTACGTGAAAAGTACAAAGCCTTAGAAATGTAAACACGCTAAACGGAGGCGGTTGAGCCTATTTTGCTCCTGCCTCCCAATTAGCTAAACAACCAAATTTTATTGATAGATTTTTAGAGAAGTTTGATATGACACAAGATTCAAACACAGAGAACACAAACGAACGTACACACGGTATCGACATCAGTAGCCTTCAGCGCTCAGACAATAACCTTCGTCTAGAAGATGAAAAGGTCGCACTTAAAGTTGAAGACCTACGCCTAAGTTATGGTGAAAAAGAAGCGCTACATGGCATCAACATGACGATTCCACAGAATCGTGTAACTGCTTTTATCGGCCCTTCAGGCTGCGGTAAGTCAACGCTATTGCGTTGCTTCAACCGCATGAATGATCTTGTTGATGGCGTAAACATCCAAGGTAAAGTGCTTCTTGAAGGTAGCGACATCTACGATCGTGAAGTCGAAGTAGCAGATCTACGCCGTCGTGTGGGAATGGTATTCCAGAAGCCAAACCCTTTCCCGAAAAGTATTTACGAAAACGTCGCATACGGCTTGCGTATCCAAGGGATCAACAGCAAGCGTGTTTTAGACGAAACTGTTGAATGGTCTTTAAAATCTGCTGCACTGTGGGATGAAGTAAAAGATCGTTTAAACGATAGCGCATTAGGCCTTTCAGGTGGTCAGCAACAGCGTCTTGTTATCGCACGTACCGTTGCCGTTAAGCCAGAAGTACTGCTTCTGGATGAGCCAGCATCGGCACTTGATCCTCTATCAACGCTCAAAATCGAAGAACTCATTCACCAGCTTAAAGACGACTACACCATCGTTATCGTTACCCACAACATGCAACAGGCTGCGCGTGTCTCTGACTACACCGCATTCATGTACATGGGTGATCTCATTGAATTTGGAAACACCGACCAGCTGTTTACAAATCCTGAGAAGAAACAAACAGAAGATTACATCACTGGCCGCTATGGTTAATTCAAGGACGAATAATAAAAGAGGAATATGAAAATGAGCGAACCAACACATGAGACGCACAACCAGCATATCTCGCAACAGTTCAACCAAAACCTAAGCGAGCTGAGAAACCACTTTTTAGCAATGGGCGGTCTTGTTCAACGCCAGATAACAGATTCGGTTGATGCCTTGCTTAACTCTGACACTTCATTAGCTGAGTCTGTTGCAGCAACAGAGAAAAGCGTCGACGAAATGGAGCGTATGATTGACGAAGAATGTACGCAAATCATTGCACGCCGCCAACCTGCTGCAAGCGACCTACGCTTAGTGATTTCAACCGTTAAGATGATTTCTGACCTTGAGCGCATTGGTGATGAAGCCGCAAAAATTGCAAAAATGGCGATTAAATTAAGCGATGAAGGCAAAGCGCCTCGCGGTTACATCGAAGTACGCCACATCAGTCAACGCGTGACTCAAATGGTCAGTGGATCATTAGACGCCTTCGCACGACTTGATGCCAACATGGCCTTGGAAATTATTCGCGAAGATAGTTCTGTTGACGCCGAATATGGCTCAGCGATTCGATCGTTGATGACGTTTATGATGGAAGATCCGCGAAGCATCTCACAAGTACATAATGTACTGTGGGTACTGCGTGCGCTTGAGCGTATCGGTGATCATGCTGCGAACGTTGCAGAATACGTGATATTCATGGTCAAAGGTGAAGATGTGCGCCATATGAAGATTGCTGAAGCTGAGCAATTAATTAGCGAATAAGCACATCAAGCAGATTTGATTGAGGCTCAACTTGGAGACAGGTTGAGCTTTTTTTGGCCAAAATTCTTACTCGAAAGACGAATCGTCAAGTCCATGCTTTCGAGCCAATTGAATGGTCTCGACTTTCTCTACTTTTCTCGAGCGCAACTTAATATTTAGAAGCTCAACCGATAGTGAAAACGCCATTGCGAAATATACGTAACCCTTCGGAATATGTACATCAAAGCCTTCGGCGATTAACGTAAACGCGATCAAGATTAAAAACGACAAAGCCAACATCTTGATAGTTGGGTTTCTATCAACAAACTCGCCAATAGGATTAGCGGCTATCAGCATCACAATCACAGAGGACACAATAGCAATAACCATAATGCTGAGATGCTCCACTAAACCAACCGCTGTAATTACAGAGTCCAAAGAAAAGATCAAATCCAATACCGCTATTTGAACGAGTATTGAGGCAAAGCTAGATGTTGCGAGCATTGTCGTTGACACATCTTTAATCTCAAAACTCCCATGGATTTCATGCGTGGATTTCATCAATAAGAACAAACCTCCGAGTATTAAAATCAGGTCCCTACCGGATATATCGTTATCCAAAACACTGAATAAGGGATCTACTAGCTTCATCACCCAGGCGAGGCTAAATAAGAGCAATAATCGGGAGATCATCGCTAAAGTGATACCAATTTTTCGAGCTTTATTTCGTTGATGTTCTGGCAGTCGCCCAACTAAAACAGAGATGAAAATGATATTGTCGATACCTAAGACAATTTCTAAAGCCATCAATGTCGCGAGTGCGATCCATGCTTCAGGGCTGGTTATCCATTCAAACATTATTCATTACTCAAAATGTCTCGTTGATCAGAAACTCATAGGTGTTAAAAGTAGTACAAAATTTTGCCGTGTAACTTTTGCGATGTAACTACAAAACAAGCGCTATGTTTTATTCTTTCTTTTTAGATCCTTACTCATGAAACGCTTCATTCTTTTACTGATTGGTCTTTATTCAACACTGACTTTCGCAGATCGTCAGGAAATAACGCTTGTGTTTGAGGTAAAAGAAAACCCGCCGTACTACTTAGGCAATGGCCCAGAAATTAATTGGGACAAGCCCGGAATCACCTTATCACTGCTCAAAGACATTGAAGCTGACTTACCCGTGAAATTCACGTTTGAACGCGTACCTTGGGCACGGGCATTGCAAATGGTGAAGGACGGCGAAGCGGATGGCGTGTTCCACTCCAGCTATAAAAAAGAACGTGAAGCTTTTGGTAAATATCTAACCTCAGAGGGGAGCCCTGACCCCACGAAACAAATCATGAGTCAGTCTTATGTCATCTATAAACGCAAAGATAAGACTCTATCGTGGAACGGAGATAGATTTTCAGACAATACCATTAAGATCGGTGCCGTGATTGGTTATGCCGTCATTGACGACTTAAAAGCTTTAGGTCTAGATGTGGTTGAAGTCACGACGCAATCAAGCGGGCTAGAAATGCTTTATCGAGGTCGAATCGATGCTTGGATAGATATTGAAACAATGAGTGACACACGAATCTCAAAATCACCGCATATTGAGGCTATGATAGAAAAGCTAAATAAGCCCTTCATGCAGCGCCCATATTACCTAATGTTTTCGCATCAATTTTACGATGCACATTCGGCGCTTGCTCTGGATATTTGGGATGCGATTGAAGCACAGCATTCAGCTAAGGCATCCCTTCAACTCAGCAAAAACACCAACTCATCAAACTATGAGAAGGTCGGTATGACTAGACCTTAAGCGTATCGGTGTATGGTGGCCAACCTAAAGGCTTACCAGCAAGAATATGCAGATGAATATGGTACACAGACTGACCGCCATACTCATTACAATTCATCACTGCACGATAACCTTGTTCCGCAAATCCTTGCTCTTGAGCGATGTGTTTTGCAACCCAATACAAATGCCCAAGCAATTCTTTATCGCCCTCTTCGATATCGTTAATGGTCGCAATGGGTTTCTTAGGAATGACCAGAAAATGAACGGGCGCCTGCGCCATAATGTCTTTGAAGGCAATGCTGATATCGTCTTCGTACAAGATTTCAGCGGGAATTTCTTTATTAATGATCTTTGTAAATATCGTCTCTGACATTTGAGTTGTCCTTATACGTCACTTACTTTTGCAAGCTTAGGAATACTACCTTGAAGACCTGTAGCGTATTCCAATACTTTTTGTTTCAACGGACCTGAGCGATGTGCAAGCCCTAAACCTATGTTTCGAATAATTTGCACTGGGGCAGAGCGATTACTAAAGCCATAATAAAACGCGTCCATACCACTCATCATGAGTTGATTAAACATACGTCGCTGCTTTTCATAATTCTTTAACACCGCCCGATCTGATAAGGCTTGGTCATTAATCAATGCTTTACCGAGCTCCTCAATCAATACCGCGGCATCCATAAACCCGAGATTAACACCCTGACCAGCTAAAGGATTAATTGTGTGCGCAGCATCACCGGCCAGAACAATACGCTCTCCTGAGTATTGCTGAGCATGTGACTTGGCAAGAGGAAACGAAGCGACCTGAAGAATCTGTTCAATATCAGGTAATTCTTGGGGATATATCGCTTGAAGTTTTTGACGCAGCTCGGCATCAGACAAGCCTTTTAACTGTGTGATAGTATTCGGCGAGTCGTACCAAACTAACGAGCCATAATTAACACCGTCAATGCGCGGTAACGGAAGAAACGCGAGAGGCCCTTCTGGTCTAAAAGCCTGCCAAGTCCCTTGCTCAACTCCGCCTTTATAGGTAATGGATACGACCATAGCGTGCTGAGTATAAGACTCGCTAAACTGACCAATTCCAGCAATTCGACGCATTTGAGATTGCGCGCCATCAGCCCCAACAACCAAATCGGCTGACATGACAGAACCATCGCTCAAAGTAAGCATACGCTTATCAGAACCTAACTCACTCGATTCAATCGTGACGCCACTAACTAACTCAATGTTTGGCAATTCAGCAACACGATCTAGCAAGCCAAGTTGAATCGCATCATTCTCTAGTATGTGGCCTAAATGCTCTCTACCTAAGTCTTGCGCCTCAAAACGGGTCGTGGCCCATGATGTTATATCGGGCAGTTTCGAAACAAACCCTGACTTAGCCGGCATTTCTTTCACCGCTAAATAGGAATAAGCAAGCGCCCTGTCTTTAGGAATATGCGCCCACGCCCCTAGATTTTGTAGCAGCTGCTCACTGGCTAAATGAAGTGCCGATACACGAATCCGAGGAGGTTCTCCACTCTTAATCGATTTTGGTAACGCTCTATCGATTAAGGCGATACGTAAATTATGTTGCGCTAGTCCGCAGGCGATTGTTGCGCCAACCATGCCTGCGCCAACAATGACAACATCTACATGTTTTATCTTGTCTTGCATAATGAACAAATGCCAAGCGATGATGTGCTTGTAAAAAATTGAATGAGACACACATTACATTGATATAGTTTCAATACTAACGTGATGCGAGAGGCCTAGAAAGTGTTTTCTAAACCCTTTATTTCTAAACTGATCATCGTCAACTTGCTAATGCTAAGTACGAGTACTTTTGCTTCAGTACCAGAACGAATCATCAGCGGTAGCTCGGTACCATCTTTGTCTCCAATCGTAGAAAATGCGGCACCTGCAGTCGTGAATATTGCGACCTTCACAATACGACAACAAAGAACAAATCCTTTATTAAACTCCCCCTTCTTCCGACATTTTTTCCAACTACCCGACCAACCTGGTCAAACTAGACGAACACAAAGTGCAGGCTCTGGCGTAATCGTTGACGCAGAAAATGGGTTCATTCTGACGAATCATCATGTCATCGAAAATGCCGATGAAATTAAGGTTACCCTGCAAGACGGGCGGACACTGACAGCCACACTACTGGGATCCGATGAAAAAGTAGATTTAGCCGCGTTAAAGATAGAGGCAAAAAACTTACGCCACATTCCCTTTGCACAAGCTAACTCATCTGCTGTTGGCGATTTTGTGCTCGCGATCGGAAGTCCGTTCGGACTTCAACAAACAGTCACGAGCGGAATTATCAGTGCACTAGGACGCAGCGGCCTTGGCCTTCAAGGTTATGAAGATTTTATCCAAACAGACGCATCCATCAATCCTGGTAATTCTGGGGGAGCGCTCATCAATTTGCGCGGCGAGCTGATCGGCATTAACTCCGCCATCCTTGCACCAGCAGGCGGCAATGTAGGCATCGGGTTTGCGATTCCCTCTGTTGTGGCACAAAGCATCTTAAAACAGTTGATTCTATACGGAGAGGTGAAGCGCGGAGGAATTGGCGCAAGCTTCCAAGATTTAACCGCAGATCTGGCAGAAGCCTTCGGCTTGAATCTTTATCAAGGCGCATTAGTTAGTGAAGTGAAAACTGACAGTGCGGCAGAGCGCGCCGGACTAGTCCAAGGAGATGTTGTTATTGAGGCAAATGAACGGCCAGTTAAAAACGCAGAAGACATGCGAAATCAGATAGGATTAGCGCCGCTGGGTGAAACGTTAAAACTCAAACTGTTAAGAGGTGAAAGAACACTCGAACTAGCCGTCGAAACAGAAGAAATTCCGATACCAGAAATTAAAGGCGTTCAATTACATCCCAGCCTATCAGGTCTGCAACTCCAAGATCTTATTAACCCAGATAAAGAACGGAGTGTCGGCGTCATGGTCATGAACATCGAGGAACGATCAACCGCTGCTTTCCAAGGCTTTGAAATTGGCGATATTATCTACGGAGTGAACAACAAGCGCATCCATAGCATCGAAGAACTCAGTTACTTCATAACCATAAATGCGCCACAGTCATATCACATACGACGACATTATCAGGACTTCGTTATTTACACACGCTAGCCAGCTTTGCGGCGCATCATCCAATCTGGCTTGGAAACACCGATACGTGCGAAACCTTCGCTCAATGTCATGGGTTGAGCGAGCATCTTATAGTCTTTGAAATCCATTTTAATCACTTCGTCATGGCGGCCACCTCTGAAAACGATCGCGCCGCCTTCATTAAAGCCCTCATACATATAAACGGGAATTTCATACATTCGACCAAAAGGAGGCATCGCGCCGACATCGCATTCTGGGAAACGATTTTTAAATTCTTCTTCACTAGCAAGATCTATGAGTTCAGTACCCATTACACGTGCAAATCGATCCATACGAATACGACAAGAAGCTGGAAGGACAATCATAGAGAGCACGCCATCCATAATCACCATAACGGTTTTGGCAACCTGCTCGCTTTTAACATCAACTAAATCTGCAATTTCCTTTGCGGTGTATGCAGGAGAGTGTTCAATCGCTTGATACGTCATATTATGCGCATCGAGGTATTCTTGTAATTGTTTTACCGGCATCGTACTACCTCCACCAATTCGTCTTTTTATTAAGAGCAAAAAGTGTGTCTTTGCGCCCCTAGGTATTGGGGACTACCTAAGAGCGACGAAAGACAAGTAACACGTTACACCTATATTCCAAACTAAAGCGTGACGATGGCCACTTTCAACATTGTGTTTGCGTCACAAAAAAATGGCCATTTCACGAATTTCACAAGTTTGTTTCATTTAAAACAATATCTACCTGAAATTCGTAGGTTAATTATTTCGTTATTATTTAGTCGTTCGATGCTTGATGCAAATATACATCTTGTTGCGGGAATGGAATAGAAATCTGCTCAGCATCAAATGCTTTTTTAATCGCTTCATGCGTATCGAAATAAACGCCCCAATAATCGGAAGTCTTCGCCCAAAGTCTCACGGTGAAATTAACGGAGCTATCTGCAAGTTCACCTAGCACAATGGTTTTCTCAGGATCACTCAAAACGCGTTCATCCGCCGAAACAACGCGCTCTATAATCGCTTTGACCTTATCGATATCATCGGCATAAGCCACGCCAAATACAAAATCCACACGACGGGTTGGCTCATGATTTATATTGATCAGAGAGTCATTCGATAACTTGCCATTCGGAATGACAATCATGCGATTATCTGGGCTAAGCAAAATTGTATTGAAAATCTGAATCTCTTTTACGGTACCGATAAAACCTTGCGCCTCAATCAGATCCCCAACCTTAAACGGCTTAAAGAATAAGATCAGCACACCACCAGCAAAGTTCGACAAGCTGCCTTGCAAAGCAAAACCTACTGCTAAGCCAGCGGCACCTAATACTGCAACGAGTGATGTTGTCTCAACTCCAGCGTAAGCCGCCACCATAATAATGAGAATAGCTTTGAGAAAAATTGATAATAAACTTTTCAAAAAGCTCGCTAATGTTTGCTCTGTTCTTGAGATAAGGTGTTTTTCAGCCACGTTGACAATTCTGCCAATGACCCAAAATCCAACGACTAAGCTAAAGATAGCGATAAGCACTTTAGGCCCATACGCAATTGCTAACTCAACCATCTGATCACTAATTTGATACACTTTTTCTTCGGTAACACTTTCTAACGACATTGCCTGTTCTTCCTTTATTATTACGCTATGAATTTAGAAATATTGATGTAAAGCCGATATTCTTATTCGACACCAACAATGTAGAGCTTTATCAAACAAATGCCAACGATAAACGATCTCGAACTCCAAATGCAAAGAACGCTAAGTAAGGCGCAACTCATGTTCACGCAACTTCCCTTCTGCCAAGAGATATCTCTTGCTTTGTTTGATCCAGCCGTACTTCACGGACCGATTCCTCATGAAGAGGCGCAAGCCATCGTCGCCGAACCCGCATACTGGTCGTTCTGTTGGGCAAGCGGACAAGTTCTTGCAAGTTATATTCATAAGAACCCAAAGTCTGTTCAAGATAAACGCGTTGTTGATATTGGGAGTGGGTCAGGTGTCGTAGCAATCGCTGCGGCGCTAGCTGGAGCAAAAGATATTTTTGCTTGTGATATTGATGACGAAGCGCTCAATGCGGTTCTCGTGAACGCCGAGCACAATAAGGTTCGTGTCGAATGTATCAAGGATTTGGATGAAGTCGATGATATCGACTTACTAACGGCAGCCGATGTGCTTTATGACCGAGACAATCATAACTTATTGGACCAATGGTGTGAGACGAGTAAAGAAGTACTGCTCGCGGATTCGCGTATGAAAATACTCCCCAGTGACAAATTCAAGTTATTGGAAACCCACGAAGCGCGTACGTGGCCAGATCTCAATGAGTTTGAAGAATTTAATCAGGTGAGAATTTACGGATTAGAATAACCAACCCTTCGCTGTCTTCTCATGTGCTGTTCTATACTGTCCTCACCTCGGGATACCAATGGACACATCATTCAAAATGGTGGTTCAGGCGAAAATGTCAGACGCTCCCTTGTCTCGGGGTGCGTAATTCCAAGCTTCCAAGCATGCAACATCAATCTAGTGCTTGCAGCTAAAGCCGATCCCGTTGCATACAAGTTATCACCTAAAATTGGATTCCCCAGTGACATCATGTGGACACGTAACTGATGGGTACGCCCCGTGACAGGCGTAAGCCGCACGCGCGTTCTATCGTTTAAACGCTCTAGTACCTGGTAATCCGTGTGCGCAGCTTTTCCCTCTTCGCTCACCATTTGCTTCGGTCTGTTTGGCCAGTCTGTCATCAAGGGTAATGTCACCTTACCTTGGTCTTCCTCTAGCTGACCAAAAACAAGGGCAACGTAGGCTTTATCGACCTCGCGATCATGAAACTGCCTGCTGAGCTCACGATGCGCATCAGCCGTTTGCGCGAGCACCATTAAGCCTGACGTTGCGCAATCAAGCCGATGCACAATACGTGCAGTTGGATGATCTTGCTGAATGCGTCGCACTAAACAATCTTGCTTATCTGGTCCACGCCCAGGAACACTGAGTAGACCCGAAGGTTTATTCGCAATAATCAGCGTGTCATCCGCATAAAGCGTTTCAGCTTTGTCCAAAGCAGCTCACCAAACAGTTAACGAAAGCGGTATTATACAAACTCAAACAAATTGCAGATACGGAAAATATTCAATGATCAACCGATTCTTTGCGGGCACAAGTTATCTTTTTGAAGGATTCAAAATCGTCTGCTCGCCCGGCTTCAGATGGTTTTTAGCCGTGCCCATCATCGCCAATATCATTCTTTTCTCACTGTTATTTGTATGGGCAAAAGCGCTCTACAACGAAGGCATGACTTACTTAATGTCATGGATACCTGAGTGGTTAGGTTTTCTCGAATGGGCATTTTGGCTCATCTACTTTATCGCGATGATCTTATTAATTTTTTACGCCTTTGTTTCGACCGCTAACTTAATCGGTGCGCCCTTCTATGGCTTTCTAGCTGAAGTTGTTGAAAACAAATTAGCGGGTAAAAAAGACGAGAGTCCATTTACCGCAAAAGAGCTTCTGGCACTGATCCCCAGAACGATATTTAGAGAACTGAGAAAGCTGGCTTATTATTTACCGCGCGTCGCAGCTTTGTTTTTTCTCGGACTTATTCCGGGAGTAAATGCCTTAGTAGCCATTATTTGGATTGTGTTTTCAGGTTGGATGATGGCGATTCAATATGTGGATTACCCTGCCGACAACAATCGCATGTCATTTCCAGACTTACGAAAATTCCTAGCAAAAGACCGAGCCAGCGCATTGGGCTTCGGATTATGCACTTTTGGCTTAACCCTCGTTCCAATCATCAATTTAGTAGTACTGCCAGCCGCAGTATGTGGTGGCGTTGTGTATTGGCTGAAACAACGAGATGCTTATAAGGCTTAATCTTTAGGCGCGACGACTCGCTGATTGGGGAAGTGACAGGTAAACGTACTTCCCTGATCAATCCCGCTTTGTACTTCCAAGTTCGCACCATGGTTGATCAACACGTGTTTTACGATGGCAAGCCCTAAACCAGAGCCTCCAGTATTAGAGTTTCGGCTAGGGTCGGCGCGATAGAAACGCTCCGTTAAACGTGGGATATGAATCGGGTCAAAACCACACCCCGTATCCGTCACTGACAAGTGGCAACCACCATGATCTTGCCACCAGCGGATGACGACAGAGCCTTTTGCTGGCGTATATTTCACGGCATTAAACACGATATTTGAAATCGCAGATCGTAATTGATTCTCAACACCAAAAATATTGGCATTTGAAACAATATCGAGCGAAATTTGATGTTCATTATCCGCACTGAACAGCTCTGCATCATGAAGTACGCTCTCGAGCAATGGCACAATCAATACTTCTTTTTCAGCATGAACGCGATCTTGTGCTTCAAATTTCTCTAACACCAATAAGTCATTAATGATCGCTTCCAAGCGATTCGTTTGTCCTTCCATCGACATTAGGGCTCGATGCCATTTTTCAGGAGCCTCTTCACTATCAATCAGCGTTTCGAGATAACCGCGAATCACAGTTAATGGTGTACGTAGCTCATGCGAGACGTTACTGACAAAGTCACGTCGCATTTGTTCTAAATGATGTAGGCGCGTGACGTCTTGCGCCAAGATCAAACGTTCCTGTTTACCGAACAAAGTAATGTGAATACGAATAATAAGATTGGGATCAGTCGGGGATGTGATTTCTAAAGCGTCATCATATTTCTTTGCGTCAAAATAGGCTTTAAATTCAGGATCTCTTACTAAGTTTGTAACAAGTTGAGCCTGATCTTTATCATCATCAAAGCCAAATAATCGCGTTGCGGCTTCATTCCACCAATCCATTTGCCCCATTTCGTTGGTCATCACAACGGCATCTTTCAGAGCATTCGCCGAATTACGAACACGCTTAATCATTTTGCTTAAGCGCTTACGTGCCTTTTTATTTTGCAATTGGGTGTAATACAAACCTTCAAAAAGGTCTCCCCATAAACCATAACTTTCAGGCACTTCTTTTGGCTTTTTAGTTGGATAGAGCCAAGCATGTAAACGAAGTGCTTGTCGCACCATCCACAAGCTATAGCTCGCAAAGAACACCAGAAGAATAGGAAGGAGAAGGTCCGTGATTAAGCCGAGTAAAACAGCTAGCACAAATGCCCACACTAAATAGCGGACGTGTGCAGACGCGCGTTTATGCATTCGCTTTGCTTCCTTTAAACTCGCACAAAATAGATAAGGCTATATTAGCCAATTAATGCGCCGTTTTGGTAGAAAAACGATAACCGGTACCTCGAACAGTTTGAACTAAGGCTTCATGGCGTTTGCCGATCGCTTTGCGCAAACGACGAATGTGTACATCAACAGTGCGTTCTTCCACATAAACATTACCACCCCAAACGAGGTCCAATAGCTGCGCTCGCGTGTAGACGCGATCTTGGTGTGTCATGAAAAACTGCAGAAGTTTATATTCTGTTGGCCCCATCGAAAGCGTTTCACCTTCTGAGCTAACACGGTGACAGACTGGATCGAGCTCTAAGCCATCAATATTAATCGCAGACTCTAACCCTTGTGGATTAGCTCGACGCAGCACCGCTTTTAACCTAGCCACTAACTCACGTGGAGAAAAAGGCTTAGTAATGTAATCATCCGCTCCGACTTCCAAGCCTTGAATCTTATTGTCTTCTTCGACTTTCGCAGTGATCATAATGATTGGAATTTCAGAAGTGCTTTCGTCACGCTTCAAACGTCGGGCAAACTCTACACCGCTCGTTTCCGGCAACATCCAGTCTAATAAGATCATATCGGGGCGATCGTCTAGCACAATGCTGTGAGCGTCACGGGCATTACTCGCTTCAAAACAGGTATACCCTGCCATCTCTAAAGCTACTGCGATCATTTCGCGGATGGATGACTCGTCATCCACAATAAGGATTTTCTTATCTGCCATGTCTTACACTCTCATTATGCTCAATCACATCTGAGCAAATACCTACTCGTCGCGGTATTAGAAAGGAGGTTTGTTACAAGTATATGACAGGAAAAGCGCTTAAACGTTCATCAAGTCGCATAATCGAGTGCGATACCAACAAAAATGGCAAAACCCACCCAGTTATTGTTCAAAAATGCACGTAAACAATCGTCTTTATAACGTAAACGTATCAAATGTTGTTGGTATACCAACAGCACTGACGCGACGACAATGGACAAGAAATAGAAGCTTCCGAGATTTAACTGCTCGCCCAGCAAGCACATCGCAAGCACAAACAACACTTGAAGGCTCGCGATAATCGATCGGTCTGCATTACCGAACAGAATCGCTGTGGATTTCACTCCAATTTTCAGATCATCCTCACGATCCATCATCGCGTAAATTGTGTCGTAAGCGACAGTCCATAACAGCGTTGCTGTAAAAATTATCCAAGCAAGAGCCGGCACCTTTTCGATGACTGCTGCAAATGCCATAGGAATGGACCACGCAAACGCAGCACCAAGAAAGACTTGCGGCAAGAAGGTGTAACGCTTCATGAAAGGATAAATACACGCGAGGGCCAATGCACCAAAGGACCAAACAATCGCACTAGTGTTTAAACAAAGAACCAATAGCAAGGCTGAAAAACATAAGACGACGAAAAATATGATGGCATCTTTTAAACTCAACTCACCAGCAGCTAGAGGCCTAGCTTTAGTGCGCTCAACGTGGCCATCAATATTGCGATCTGCAATATCATTAATCACACAGCCTGCAGCGCGCATTGCGATCGCTCCAGAAACAAATACAAACAAATGAAGCGCTGAAGGCAAACCATCACTCGCAATCCATAAAGCCCACATAGCAGGCCATAACACTAAGAATGTACCAATGGGCTTATCAAACCGCGCCAAGCGCCATAATGCTGCCGGTTTACCTTCGAGTAGACCAGCTTGGGTCAGAACTTCTTTAAATTTATATCTTAGATTCAACATAGCTTAAGAGTGATGAATAACTGAGGTATGAAACTTTTCTGCCACTAGTAAGGGCTTGTTGTGTAAGCGAAACACAGAGCGCCGAGCGTAAGTTGGCTGATTACCCCCAGATGTTCTTGTTAGCTGAATAGCTTCGCGCTTCATTGACCGCGAGGCAAATAAAAATGCTCCCAAAGGTTTTGAGCCCAGGCACTTTAACTGCCGCTCTTTACCAACCAGTGAATGCAATGGAATAACACTTCTAGCACTAACCCAAACCTTGTCGTGGCAAAGTAAATCAACCTCGCGAATCAAAGCGTAGCGCCCTATCGACAGATTCAAAGCTCTTCTCTCACTCATTGTTGGTTTCGCGTATTGCTGCGCCTTTACACGGACTTTAAAACTTCCGTTTGATGCTTGCTGCAATCGCTTTGTTAACGATCCAGCATCGAGTACCCACGATTGCCAAACCCGAGGAATAAAAGAAGAAGGTACACGCCGGTAGGAATGCCAATGAAAATGTTCGGTTTGCAATTTACACCTTGCTGATAGCAGAAGAAATGAGCACATTTTTATGGGCACTCACTAGGTCAGCGCAAAGTATAACGAAGGCCGCTTATATAAACCACGGATCTGATCAGCCATTGAGAGACTCGGAGATATCCGATACATTAGCCGACCATTGAATTCCTTCCAACAGAAACAAAGAGGAACACCATGAAAAAATGGCTTTGTGTAGTATGCGGCCTTATTTACGATGAAGCTGAAGGTTGGCCTGACGACAACATCCCACCAGGTACAAAATGGGAAGATGTGCCAGACGATTGGGAATGTCCTGATTGCGGTGTCGGCAAAGAAGACTTCGAAATGGTAGAAGCTTAATGAGCCAAGCGATCATCATTATTGGTTCTGGAATGGCGGGCTATGCAGTAGCCCGCGAATTTCGAAAACTTAATTCTGAAACTCCTCTGTTAATGATTACCCAAGACGATGGCAGCGCATATTCTAAACCGATGCTGTCAACGGGATTCACCAAAAATAAAGACGCAGAAGCATTAGTAATGTCTAATGCTGTGCAAATGTCAGAACAGTTAAATATGTCAATACGCACACAAACAAGTGTGCAAAGTATCGACACTGAAAAACAAACAATCCTCGTTGATAATGAGACGATCGAATACAGCAAGCTCGTATTAGCGACGGGCGCAAGTCCATTCAAACTGAAGTTTGTTAAACCTGAGAGTGACCGCATTTTCTCGATCAATGACCTTGATGATTACCGCGCATTCCGCACAGCTAGCCAAGGCAAAAAGCATGTCGCAATTGTCGGAACAGGTTTGATCGGTTGTGAATACGCGAACGATCTTTTGAATGGCGAATACGAAGTGTCATTGATCGGCTTAAGCCAACATGTTTTAGATACCATGCTGCCGCCAGAAGCATCAGAATGTATTACAAAAAGCTTGAGTGATGCCGGCGCGAACTTCTACTTTGAGCGAAGCGTTGTTGATATCCAAGAAACTGTTGATGGCGTAATAGTGGAGCTCGACAACGGTGAAAAAATCTCAGCCGATATAGCGATTAGTGCGATTGGTTTAGCACCAAATACTAAGCTGGCTTCTGAGAGCGGCATCGAGACTAATAAAGGCATTACGTGCGATCGTAGTTTGGAAACGTCCGCTAAGAACGTCTACACACTGGGCGATTGTGCAGAAGTCGATGGCATGGTTATGCTCTATGTTTTGCCGATGATGGCATGTGCTCGAGCGCTTGCCAGCACACTCAATGACGAACCGAAGCTCGTGAGTTATGGTGTAATGCCGGTGGCAGTTAAAACACCTGCCTGCCCTGTCGTTGTTCTTCCTGCATCAAATGAAAATGGCACTTGGGATATCGAATCAGACGGGTTCAATACCACAGCGTTGTTTAAGTCGGATCAAGGCGAGCTTCTTGGCTTCGCATTAACCGGCGATGCGACGAAACAAAAGCAGGTTTTAGCAAAGCAAGTTCAAGCTATCCACCCAGAATAATAGTAAGAAGTACATATCTATGAGCGACGTTCTTCAACAGTTGATTGATGTCTTAAAACTGGAACAAATCGACGATTCTCATTTTCAAGGCGCAAGCGAAGATCTAGGTTTTCCTAATGTCTTTGGCGGCCAAGTTTGCGGCCAAGCGATGATGGCAGCCTATCAATCTGTTGAAGATCGCATCGCACATTCTATGCATGGATACTTTCTGCGCGCAGGAGATCCAAACTTACCTATTCAATACGAAGTGCAATCTCTCCGGGATGGTGGCAGTTTTTCTGCTCGTCGCGTAATTGCGCGTCAACATGACAAAGAGATCTTTACCCTTAATGCATCATTTCAAGTTCCTGAAATTGGCTTTGAGCATCAGATTGATATGCCTGCCAGCACAGAACCTGATGTCTTACTTTCTGAACTAGATATGCGCAGGCGCTTTAAACATCTGATCCCAGAAAAGCTTAGAGATCAGTTTACACGCGACCGCCCTATTGAGATTCGCCCCGTTAATCCGGTGAACTATTCAAATCCTGATGTACGTGCACCCTATAAACAAAATTGGTTTCGAGCGGTAGGTGAGCTACCAGATGATCTATACCTGCATCAATGTATTCTGACTTACGCATCGGACTTCGGTTTGCTAGGCACAAGCATGCTTCCTCACGGCGTGAGCTTTGCGCAAAAGGGCATGCAAGTTGCCAGTATTGATCACGCGCTTTGGTTCCATCGTCCATTCCGTGTTGATGATTGGCTTCTCTATGATATGGACAGTCCTAGCGCTTCAAACGGCAGAGGATTCAATCGTGGCAACATTTTCAATCAAAAAGGTGAACTTGTTGCATCAGTTTGCCAAGAAGCACTGATTCGGAAAAAACCACAAAAGCCAGCTTAATCGCTTGCGCTATGGCGAGTTCAGGGCCATGATAAAAGGTAGTATTTAATATCAAAGGAGTATGGCCATGAGCAGTGCTGAAGAAAGCCGTCAAGCCAAGGTAATCAGTGAACTACGAACCTTTATCCGCAAGGTTCTCTCTGATCCGACAATCGCCACAAAATGCATGGAAATCGCGCGTCAACACAAAGGCCAACCAGACTCAGCAAAATTAATCGCTGAAGAAATCAGCGCAAATACCATTGTGCGCATTCCAGAAGAACATAGTGATGCGGATAAAATCTTCCTCGACATTATTAATGAAGTCTTAGACGACGAAGCGGCACTCTACTAACTCAGAAGATGACGCATTTAAAACGGAGCAACACGCTCCGTTTTTTATATCTGTCAGTTTTATCAGCGATGCATCAGATACAAGAACATATCCATCAACTTCAGCAGCAACATTTTCGAGCCTGCATAGCGATAAAAGGCACTGCTGATTGGGTGAAGGAGAGCTATCAAGTCCTAGCTAAAAAACTCCCAGACGGGCAAAGCGCTATTTTGTTGGGGCATGATGCATCTTTACTCCGTAGCGAGCATGATCGATGCATTGCACCCAAGCATTATCGCGAAATACTCGGACAACAAAGCCAAATACTCATTTGGGACTTACGCAAAGAGATTCATCCTGACGCGATCGCAGCAAGTAGTGGTGTTCTCGAAGGCGGCGGACTGCTCTTCTTATTAATCGACGATACGGATAACCAGCTTCAAGCATCCCACTCTCGATTTTTAAATACACTGATAGAAAGCGAAGCAATGCTTGTTATAGATAGTGACAACTTTGATGAAGCACTAGCTCAGTTTTATCCCTTCCAAGTTCAATCATCAAACAAACAAGGTATTACACTCAACGAGGAACAGCAGGCCTGCTTGGCAAAAATTGAAAGAGTCGTAAAAGGACATCGCAATCGTCCTCTGATTCTACGAGCCGACCGCGGACGGGGTAAATCGACGACACTAGGTATCGCAGCAGCGCAATTACTCAATAACGCTAAGCTCGAGAACATCATACTCGTTGCTGATCATCCAAATTCCGTTGCGACTTTAATTCAGCATTTTGAACAAAACATCGATCACGCATCTTTGCGCGATAAACTGCGCGTTATACCGAGCGATGTTCTGTTAGAAACTCTCCCCGAAACGCACTTACTCATTATCGATGAAGCAGCCAGCTTTCCGCTCCCTACCCTTCATAGCTTGATTGAGCACTATGCGAGAATCGTTATGGCGAGTACATTGCACGGATATGAAGGCAGTGGTCGCGGCTTTGATTTAAAACTTAATACAATATTTAAGGCAGAACATAAACAAGCTAGCTTTTACTCGCTAGATCAGCCTATACGCTGGGCAAGCGGCGACCCACTAGAACGAGTCATCAATGAGAGCTTCGTTTTACAGGCACACTTAACAGAAGTCGATACAACAAAGCCTCAAGCACGCCATTTTGAGTGGATCAATAAAAAAGAATTACTTGAAGACCAAAGCCTTCTTGAACAAGTCTTTGCTCTCTTAGTTCTCGCTCATTATCAAAGCCGCCCTTCTGATTTAAGCCAGCTCATTGACAACGAAGACATACGTATCGGTGTGATGTTCGAGGGAGAACATATCGTTGGTGTTTTAGCGAGCGTTGAAGAAGATTTATCGGCACAAGACGCGCAGTTAAAACAAGACATCATCAACGGCAAACGCAGATTAAAAGGACATCTTAGCCTACAGGCATTTGCGAGTTTCTACTCTCAGGCAGAATGGTTAGACCTCAAGTGCCAACGTATTTTACGTATTGTTGTGCACCCCGCTCGCCAATCAAGTCAAATAGGATCAGAGCTGATACAAGAGCTCCTTGCATCCGCCAAGGTTCAGAATTTAGATGCATGCAGCGTGAGCTATGGTCTCGAAGCTAAGCTCTTTAACTTTTGGGCACGAGCCGATTTTGAAAGTACACGATTAAGCTATCAAGCTGATGCTTCTAGTGGGCTGCCGTCCATGATGATGCTTAACCCAATATCTTCAAAAGCAAAAACACTCTTATCATCAAGCAAACAGCGCTTTATCGATCACTTTGTTATCGGCTTACCAATCTATTTTCAGAAATTGAGCCCTGCGCTTGTTAATACGATTCTATTGGATGTAGGCAGATCATTAAATGTTGGAGAGGCTCTCAGCGAGCAACAAATTGCACGTCTCAACAAATTTTCCGCAGGACAAACAAGCCTTTGGGATAGCTGGCCAGATATTCGCGCGCTTACACTTTATTGTGCAACGAAACGCGTTATCAATACCGAGCAAGCAAACGTTTTAATCGCAGTTATGCTACAAAACTATGCGATGGAAATATTTAAAGTTGATGGGAAAAAACTGAGTAAGAAAGAATGGCTGGCATATTTGCGAGAAGCGAGCAAAACGCTTCTCGCAGAATTGACTATATAGTGAAGCTAGACCCGCACCCACAGGTCGTTGTGGCATTCGGGTTACTGACGACAAACTGAGAACCTTTCAGACCTTCGCTGTAATCTACCGTCGAGCCCACTAAATATTGATACGACATCGCATCAACCACTAAGTTAACGCCCATGTTTTCAATCACAGTATCGTCGTCTGCTTGCGCTTCATCAAACGTGAAACCGTACTGAAAGCCCGAACATCCACCACCTGTTACATAAACACGTAGTTTCAATTCTGGATTTTCTTCTTCCTCGATTAAATTTCTTACCTTAGTAGCCGCGGCATCGGTGAAGACTAATGGAGAAGGGATATGTGACTCAACAACGCTCATTGGGACTCCGGAGTACTCAAACTTCGCGCAATTATCCGCTTATCCGACAAAAACAGTCAAGTATTACTCGCCCTGCGATGCAACTGCCTTCAATGCTACTGCATCTGAGGCATTTTCTTTATCCCCAACTACTTGGTCTTCTGGTGAAGGTTGCTTCTGATGAACAAGGTTTCCGTTTACTTCGGCTCCCATCGCCATCTCGATTAAGTTGTAATAGACATTACCCTTAACCGACGCATTTTCAGCTAGTTCGACATGCTTTGATGCATATACATCACCATAAACCGTACCGTTAATGATGATATGTGGTGCAATAACATCACCATCTATTTCACCAATATCACTAATACGAACAACTGCTTCTTGATCATCGGTAGAGCGAATCGTACCTTTGATTAAGCCATCAATATGTAGGCCCCCAGAAAACTGAATATCACCTTCCATGCTCGTTTTACTGCTGATTAGCGTTTCAAACGGAACATTATGAGATTTAGCGATATCTTTGCGTTTGTTTTTTCCCCACATATAAACCTCTACCTATTCTTCTAAGACCGCAACGCTTGGTGCTGCGGTTAACGCAGGTATCAGCTCTTGCCAAGCGACATTGCGTTCTACACGCGATGCACTTTTCTCTTTGCTCTGAGCAACCACTTGAATATTTTCGGGCTCAAAATTTTCGGGCAAGATCAGCTCACCTGCAAATTCTTGGAAATATCTAAAACGGAATTTCATTCCTAACTCTTCAACCTCAGACACATCTCGAAGAGGAAGAATGACACTCTCTGAATCACGCTGACCAATCAAGTTTACAGCAACAACACCCTGTAAATAGCGTTTGTTGTTTGCTAACTGCGCCAACACGATTTTATAAGCATAGTGCCTGTTTTCACTTAATGCAGACAATTCAAGGGCTTGAATTTGTAAGCCTTTGTTATTGTCAGATGGCGCCATAATGTTCTGATAAAAGCTTACATCTTTCTGCAATCCAGCAACCTGCTCGCGCAAACCACGAATGGTGCTTTGAATCTCTTGCTTTGCATGCAAGTTAATGGCTTCACTTTGTTCAAGATTCGCGATTTTTTGCTTTAAGCCCTGATTCTCATCGACCGATAAACGATATTGCTCGGACAATGCATTCAGACTTTCTACGGCTACCTGGTGTCGTTGTTTCATTTCAAAAACGCCGACGTAATAAGCCGCACTCGCACAAACGAGCACCAAGCAAATTAGCTGAATAATCAGCTTACGTTTTCGTCCTGGCTCATGACGAACCAACACCATTTTTTCATGCGGATTATGTTTAGCCATAATATCCTTAAGGGCTCAAAGGAACTTGTTGCAAACCACATGTCTCTTCGAAACCGAACATGATATTCATGTTCTGAACAGCTTGCCCCGATGCGCCTTTAACTAAATTGTCGATCACCGAACTGATAATCAACATGTTACTGCCTTCTTGTTGATGAATTGCAAGACGACAAATATTCGAACCTTTTACGCTGCGAGTTTCTGGCAAAGATCCTGATGGCATTACATCAACGAAGGCTTCGCCTTGGTAACGCTCTTCAAATAAAGCTTGAACCTGATCCAAAGACATTTCTTCGCCTTTTTCATTCAGAGGCGCATACAACGTTGCCTCGATACCTCGGATCATTGGAACTAAGTGTGGCACAAACGTAAGGCTGACTGGTTTGCCTGCAGCCCACGATAAACCCTGCTCGATTTCTGGACGGTGACGATGACCGCTAATGCCATAAGCTTTAAAACTATCTGCACATTCTGACAAAAGCGTGCCGACACTAGCCTTTCTTCCCGCGCCACTCACGCCTGACTTTGCGTCTGCGATCAACTGATCAACATTCACTAATCCATTCTCAATTAAAGGAATCAAACCCAATTGAATCGCCGTCGGATAACAACCGGGACACGCTAGTAAACGAGTATCGGCGATCTTGTCACGATTTACTTCAGGTAAACCATAAACCGCTTCATCGATCAATTCAGGGCTGTTATGAGCTTGTTGATACCATTTTTCCCATAAAGCCTGATCCTTAATACGAAAATCAGCAGAAAGATCGATAACACGCGCGCCACTTGCTAGCACATCCGACATCATGGCCTGCGCAACGCCATGGGGTGTCGCGAAAAAGATCACATCGCAACCTTTGAGGTTTTCTGCGCTCGGCTCACAAAAATCAATATTTAAAAAGCCACGTAAATTAGGAAACATTTCCACAACAGGTCGCCCTGCATCACTACGCGAACACACAGCATGTACCTCAACATGCGGATGCCCGACTAAAATTCGCAGTAACTCGGAACCGGTATATCCCGTTGCGCCAACAATCCCAGCTTTTATCACGCTTAACTCCTACTTTTTGTAGCTCTAAAAACGCGCGCATTGTATCAGGAAAACCAACACTGTTCTTTATCGATAAAGACTGAACAGGTTAGAATGAACAACGATTTTTCGCCGCTTTCTTCACTTACAGCAAAACTTATGCCTTTTAGATCAAAGCTAGACTCATACAAACATGGATTCAGAGAAAGACTCGGCGCTGCCGATGCGCTTCCTCAGCTTGCACTACTTGGCTTTTTCGTTGGGCTCGTTACCACTTTAGTTATTCTTCTGTTTCGCGGTTTTATAGAAACGGCTCTGTCACTATATCTCCCTGAAGGAGATCCTGAGAATTTTGAAGGACTATCTCAAACGCTACGTGCGACGCTACCCTTATCAGGCGCCATCATTATTGGCTTAATTTGGTACAAACTAGGCGTTGTGCATCGCAAAACTGGCGTTGCTTATGTGATGGAACGTCTCGCCTACCATCAAGGCTACATGTCATTAAAATCACTAGTTGTGCAGTTTTTTGGCGGGGTGTTGACGGTTATTAGTGGGCAGTCGTCTGGTCGAGAAGGCCCTGCTGTACATTTGGGTTCCGCCGCGGCAAGTATCATGGGGCAATATTTCAAGTTGCCGAACAACAGTATTCGTATACTGATCGCTTGTGGCACAGCGGCTGCTATATCAGCATCGTTTAATACCCCCATCGCGGGGGTTATTTTCGCGATGGAAGTCGTGTTAATGGAATACAGCCTCATCGGTTTTACACCAATTATTATTGCATCAGTGACCGCAGCTTTTGCATCACAGATGTTCTATGGCACTGAACCGGCATTTCTAGTTCCGCAGCTTGATCTCAGCTCTCCATTTGAAATTCCTTATATTATTTTTTGTGGATTATTAATCGGTGCAGTATCGGCAAGTTTCGTTCGCTTAACACTGAGCTCGATGCGCTTTTCTAAAGTCAATATCTTCTTAAGAATTCTAGCGGCTGGGTGCTTCACTGGCGCGGTTGCGTACTTCATTCCCGAAATCATGGGTATCGGCTATGACACGGTTAACGATACATTTACCGGTAATGTCACACTCGGCATTTTATGCGGAATCGCTATTGCCAAGTTAATCGTAACCGCCGTAAGTCTTGGGCTTGGAATGCCCAATGGCATGATTGGTCCAACGCTATTTATCGGGGCAACAGTAGGCGGTGCGCTTGGTATTATTGCGCAATGGATTATGCCCTTCGCATCCTCAACAGGTTTTTATGCGATGCTTGGAATGGGCGCAATGATGGGCTCAGCCCTACAAGCACCTCTTGCCGCATTAATGGCTATTCTGGAGCTCACCCAAAATCCAAATATTATTCTGCCCGGCATGTTAGCAATCGTGATCTCAAGTATGTTTGCGAGCACAGCGTTCAAGCAGAGATCAATATTTATCAGCTTGCTCGAAGCGCAAGGGCTCGATTATTCGAACAGCCCAGCCGTTCAAGCATTGCGCAGCGCAAGTGTCGTCGCAATCATGGATAGAAAGCTTTCCCGCGCACAAAAATCCATTGAACTTGAAGACGCTCAAGAACTACTTCGTCAAAAACCAAACTGGATCGCGGTTGAAAACGAATCAGGTCAAACCATGTCATTGTTGCCTGCGGCGGATCTGGTTCATTTTTTATCGTCTTACGAAGACAACGATAAGCTACCTGAGCAGATTGCCCTGTTAGAGATCCCGGCTCAACGACGTGATGTTGCTAACATTTCTTACCAAGCAACGTTAGAAGAAGCGCTGAATAGCTTTAATCAGCAAGGTCATGGAGCGTTATTAGTTGAGAGAAACAGTGGTGGTTTAAAACGCATACTTGGGGTGGTCACAAAGAACGATATCGATCACTACTATCATTTTGAAGGACATTAAAAATGCTTTGGTTCAAAGCTTTTCATATTATTTCGATGGTTTGCTGGTTCGCAGCATTATTTTACTTGCCCCGCTTATTTGTCTATCACTCCATGGCCGACGATCAAGCAGGGATTGATCGCTTCAAGATCATGGAACGAAAACTCTATAGAGGCATTGCAACGCCCTCTATGGTTGCCACATTTATCTTTGGCTTTGCACTAATTGGTTATGCACCTGAATATTATGCTTCCCAGATTTGGTTCCATATCAAAATAACGCTGGTTCTAATCTTGGCTGCATACCATGGTTATTGTGGCGTGTTACTGAAGAGCTTTGCGCGCGATGAAAACGATAGAGGCCATGTATTCTATCGCTGGTTTAATGAGTTCCCTGTTCTTATTTTATTTTCGGTTGTCATTTTAGTGGTGGTCAAACCTGGGTTATGAGTTCTGCTCTTTCTGGCTTATACGCCATTACCGATCCAAACCTTATACCTAGTGGAGAGGAATCTCTTTGCAGAGCTGTGCGCGAAGCCTTATTAGGTGGCGCGCGTATTATTCAGTATCGCAACAAAATCGCATCGGTCGACCAGCAACTAAAAGAAGCGCGATTTATAAAATCTCTGACTCAAGAATTTGACGCTCTACTATTCATCAATGACTCGATTGAACTTTGCCTTGCCGCAAATGCTGACGGCGTTCATCTAGGCCAAAATGACGACAAAATTAGCTCTGCAAAACAGCAATTAGGCTCAAAGCTTCTAGGTGTTACATGCCACAACTCAATTGAGCTTGCCGAAGTAGCAATTGGCAATGGCGCAGATTACTGCGCATTTGGAGCAATCTTCCCCTCCACAACGAAACCGCAAGCTCAACCCTGTTCACTTGCGACATTACAACAAGCAAGTAAACTTCCTGTGTCAATTTGTGCAATTGGCGGAATTACTGCTGATAACGGAAAGCAAGTTATCCGACATGGAGCAGACATGCTTGCTGTGATTTCGGGTGTATTTGGGCAACCTTCTATTCAAGCTAATGCACGCGCATTAGCATCACTATTTTGATTTTTTGGAGTAAACAATGTCTCGTTCTGAAGACCTGTTTCACGATGCTCAAAGCGTCATACCTGGCGGTGTTAACTCGCCTGTTCGTGCTTTTAAAGGCGTTGGCGGTAGCCCTCTATTTTTTGAAAAAGGTGAAGGTGCTTACCTTATCGATGCAGACGATAAACGTTACATCGATTACGTCGGTTCATGGGGGCCTATGATCTTAGGTCATGCCAACCAAGATGTGGTCGAGGCGGTACAAAAGCAATTGCAACAGGGCTTAGGATACGGAGCTCCGACTGAACTCGAGACGGTGATGGCTAAAAAGGTCTGCGAGCTAGTTCCCTCGATTGAAAAAGTGCGCATGGTCAGCTCGGGCACAGAAGCAACAATGAGTGCTATTCGCCTCGCACGTGGGTTCACCGGTCGCGACAAGATTGTTAAGTTTGAAGGATGTTATCACGGCCACTCAGATTCGCTACTTGTTAAAGCAGGTTCTGGCGCTCTTACACTAGGCGTTCCAAACTCTCCTGGCGTTCCAGCAAGCCTTGCAGAGCACACCATTACCCTGCGTTTTAACGATATAGACTCTGTCCGCCAAGCTTTTTCAGAGATTGGTAACGATGTTGCCGCGATCATCGTTGAGCCCGTTGCAGGCAACATGAATTGTATTCCGCCTGTGCCAGGCTTCCTTAAAGGGCTTCGCGACATTTGTGACGAGTACAAAAGCGTACTCATTTTCGATGAAGTGATGACCGGTTTTCGCGTTTCATTAGGTGGAGCACAAGGTCATTTTGGCGTAACCCCCGATATTACAACCTTAGGCAAAGTAATCGGTGGAGGATTACCGGTCGGCGCCTTTGGTGGACGCGCTGACATTATGGATTACATTGCACCTACCGGTCCCGTATACCAAGCAGGCACTCTTTCAGGAAACCCCTTAGCGATGGCAGCAGGGCTAACTATGCTCACCAAAATAAGCGAAGCTGGTTTCTATGAGCACTTGATAGCCCAAACCACAAAATTAGTTGAAGGTTTAAAACAAGCCGCTAAAAACACAAACACCTCAATGTGTTTCAGTCAGGCAGGTTCTATGTTCGGCTTCTTTTTCAGCAAAGAAGATAAGGTTGATTTCTACGAACAAGTAGTGGAATGCGATATGGAAAAATTCCAACGCTTTTATCATGAAATGCTCAACGAAGGCGTCTATCTTGCTCCTTCAGCATTTGAAGCTGGCTTTGTTTCTAGCGCACACTCAGATGAAGTCATCGCGGCTACAATTGCTGCTGCCGAAAAAGTAATGGCACGTTTGTAAGACTTGCTGCGCAAGGAGGCGCCTTAGTTCTTTTTCTATTTTTCAAATTTCGTCTTGATAGACGAGTTAAGGGAGTGCGCTGACACTCCCTTAACAATCCCAGTCAGCCCCTACCTCCTAGCCCTACGGGTTCATTCGTTGCTCAAGAATAAACAGCGCCTGCGGAACTCGCCTTCGGCTCAGACAGTCCTCGGCGTTCACCTGTTTATCCTTTGCGCGACTCATCTAGTCAGAAGGGGAAAGTTGGTGCAAACAATATACTTTATCGGAGCCAGCCCCTCTCATCTCGAGAGACGAAAGCGCGCTAGTGACAATCGGAAATACGCGAGGACTGTCTGAACGACCAAAGGGAGAGAGTTCCTCAGCGCCGATTGGAACAAGAGATTGAGTGAAGCGCAGGCCGCGAGAGTTGGGGCGCCTTTAGGTTACTAAGACCTTTGACGTCAAAGGTCTTAATGCGCCGTCGGCCGCCGCCGACAGGAAAAGAAGTATTAAACTCAAAGTACTATCGAATGTAGAACTACCTTCAAGTCGTCCATCAAGACGAAAACTGAAGAAGAGTAGAAATTAGAAAGCATCACAAAAACCTCTCCAGCACCGAATTCAAAAACAAAAAACCCTTATCCGTTAATTGGATACGTTGCGTATCCTCCACAAACAAACCCTCCGATCGAAGTTGATCAATGATCTTGGACAGATCTGACAATTTCAGCAGAGTGCGCCGCTCTAATAAACGACTCTCAACTCCTTGCTTTAATCGCAGTGCATTCATCATAAACTCAAAGGCTTGTGCATCACGTTCGATGACTTCTTCGCCAATTCGATATTGAATTCGATCAGCCATATACGCTTCTGGCATTCGCGACTTACGGTATCGAAGTAGACGCCCATCTCCAGCAAGCGTAATTTTTGAATGCGCACCTGCACCTAAACCAATGTAATCGCCAAACTCCCAGTAATTCAAATTATGGCGAGCCTGCTTATCTTGTTGTGCAAATGCAGACACCTCATACTGTTGATAACCTTTATCTTTCAACAGTCCCGAGCCACTTTCAATAATTTCCCAAAGGGCATCATCTTCTGGAATTACGGGAGGCCGCGAATAAAACTCAGTATTCGGTTCGATCGTTAATTGATACCAGCTCATGTGTGTCGGAGACAATTCAAAAGCTCGCTTCAAATCATCCATTGCCAGCTCTGGCGTTTGATCGGGCAAGCCATGCATTAGGTCGATATTAAAGTTACGAATACCCGCCGCTTTCAAAGCCTCAACAGCTTGGTACACATGATCAACAGTATGAATTCTTCCTAAAGCTTGGAGCTGATTATTTTGAAAGCTTTGAACACCGAGCGAGATCCGATTAATACCAGCTTCAACATAACCATTAAAATAAGCCGCATCGCTAGCACCAGGGTTAGCTTCCAGCGTAATCTCTATATCTTCAGAAAAGTTTAGATTCTCTCTCAAGGCATTTAAAAACTGCCGGTAAAAATCCCCGCTCATTAAACTTGGGGTGCCTCCACCAAAGAAAATACTTTGCACTTCTCGGTCTTGCACATAGGCCAAATCAATATGAAGATCTTTGATTAAGCTATTCAAATAGGCAGATTCTGGGATATCTGTTTTTGCATGCGAATTAAAATCACAATACGGGCACTTCTTCACACACCAAGGCAGGTGTATATAAAGACTTAATGGAGGAAGAGAATGAGGCAAGATTACGCAGTCGTGCGAAGTTCAGGCAGAGACTGCTCAAGGAGCCGAAGTGCTGCACCTCGGTGGCTCATAGACGCTTTTTGCTCTGCGCTTAACTGAGCGGCCGAACATTCTAATTCTGGCACGATAAATACGGGATCGTATCCAAATCCTTCATTACCGCTTTGCTCAGTAGCGATACGGCCATGCCATGTTCCGTGACAAACAATGGGGGTTGGATCATCTGGGTGACGCATAAAAACAAGAACACAGTGGAATTGCGCATCGCGTTTTTCGGTCGGTACTTGAGACAATTCTCTGAGCAATTTATCAATATTACTCTGATCCGTCGCACCATCGGGATTCTCATCTGCACTATAACGCGCTGAGTAGAGACCAGGAGCGCCATTTAATGCATCGACAGCGAGACCTGAATCGTCTGCAAGCGCTGGCAAGCCGCTCTCTTTAGAGGCATGACGCGCTTTGAGAATCGCATTCTCAATAAATGTCAGTCCCGTTTCGTCTGCACCTTCAATACCGAGCTCTGACTGCGCGATGATCGTAATATTTGCAGGCGCAAGCATATTGCCAAACTCTTTTAACTTACCCGCGTTACCGCTCGCTAGTACGATTTTCATTCCGCTAGCCTCAATCGTTATAAAAATTATGTGTAAAACGAAGTCGGAACGGATCTACGACACCTTGAGGATAAATGACTGCATCAAAAGTAAGGATTTCACCCTCTCGATATTGAACTTGCCCAATGTAATAAATCGACTTTCCTTCAATGATTTGTTGGAAGTTCATATGTTGGACTTGTTGAATTTCGTTTTTAGCATTGATATCGACTAACGCACCGACTGCTTCTCGACGACCATCTTCCAAAACTTTGAGGACGCTAATATTCACCATGCCCATGGCGCGACTACGCACTAAATCATATTTACGTGCTATCTCTGGATGCAAAAAGGTACTCGTAAACGCAATGTAGTGTACCTCGTACTCCGCTCCATCTGAGCCTGTGAAAATTTTCTTTTGTTCTGCCAGAGTAAAGCTCGAAAACAACAAGACTAGGCTCATAACGACAAAACGCATTAAAACTGTATGTGTCATCATTACTTCTTCTCTATCCGGTAAACCGCAAACTCAGCGAGCAAATTAGGCCATAACTTTGCGAAGCTGTTCTCTTCGAACTCTGCATTGACCTCTAAGCGATTCAATACACGAATGCCTTTTTGTCTACACAGTATTTCGAAGTCCTTAAATGTACATAAATGGATGTTCGGCGTATTGTACCAAGTATGCGGCAAACTTTTCGACATCGGCATTTTGCCATTGAGCAGTAAATACTGCCGACAGCGCCAATAACCAAAGTTAGGAAACGTCACAATTCCTTGCTTCCCAACGCGAAGCATTTCGTCTAACAACTCATCAGGACGACGAACTGCTTGCAAAGCCTGGGTCATAATCACCGTGTCGAACTGATTATCCGAAAAGCCGCTTAATCCACGCTCATCAAGATCATGCTCAACAACATTTACTCCATTGACTATACATTCGGTAATACGGTCCTCATCGATTTCTAGACCGTAACCTTTTACACCTTTCTCAGATTGGAGATGCGCAAGCAGCAAACCATCGCCACAGCCCATATCCAAAACTGTTGAGGCTTGCGAAACCCAAGGGCTAATAATTTCTAAATCGCCTCTCATAAGCCCTGCTCCTTCGCAACACGCTGCATATAGGCCGAAAACGCGGCAGTATAACGTGGCGTAGGTATTAAAAAAGCATCATGCCCGTGCGGAGCATCTATCTCACAATAACTCACGGGTTTGTTAGCTTTAATCATGGCGTCTACTAAGACTTGTGAACGTTCAGGAGAGAAACGCCAATCACTGCTAAATGAGGCTACAAAATAACTGCATTGTGATACTTCTAAGGCTTTGACTAAATCACCGTCAAAGTCTTGGGCAGGATCAAAATAATCCAAGGCGCGTGTCATGAGCAGATAAGTATTTGCATCAAATGTTTTAGAAAAACGTTTACCTTGATAATTTAAATAGGACTCGACCTCAAATTCAACACCATAGTCAAAATTGAAATTTTCTGACTTCGTGACACGTCCGAATTTTTCGCCCATTGCCTCGTCAGACAAATAAGTAATATGCCCAATCATTCTAGCGAGCATTAACCCTTTGGCCGGCACGGTATCATTCAAGTAGTAACGACCATCATGGAAACTAGGGTCTGATGTGATTGCTTTACGTGCAATCTCATTAAAAGCAATGTTTTGTGCTGTCAGTTTTGGTGTCGAGGCAATAACTACAGCGTGCTTTACGCGCTCCGGATAATCCAAGGACCAACGCAATGCCTGCATGCCACCTAAACTACCTCCAACAACGGCAGCCCAGACATCTATACCGAGTACATCAGCGAGACGCGCTTGGCTTTCCACCCAGTCTCGAACAGTGACGATAGGAAAATCTGGCCCATAACGTTCACCCGTTTCTGGGCATAGAGTGGTTGGTCCAGTGCTGCCTTTACAACCACCGAGATTATTTAAGCAAACAACGAAGAAAACGTTTGTATCAATCGGCTTTCCTGGCCCGATGCAACTGTCCCACCAACCGGGTTTTGGATCATCTTCTTGGTGATATCCTGCAGCGTGATGGTCGCCAGAAAGAGCATGGCAAATCAGTACGGCATTTGAACGAGACTCGTTCAATTCACCGTATGTTTCATAGATCAAATCATATTGCGACAAGGTCTTACCGCAATCTAATTTTAATGCTTGATCAAAGTGTTGGAGTTTGGGCTCAACTAGCCCAACAGAATCAGCTAACACGCTAAAGATAATTCCTATATCAAAGGCCTTTCTATAATCGTGCGAGTGTAAACGTGCTGCATGTGGAGCGCAACTTGACCCGTTAGATAATGACCTTATGTGTTGGAGTGCGCCTCTAACTGCTTCGCGATCGAATGCGTCAATGCAAGTTGCTGTTTAAGCATATCGATACGCTTCTGCATAGTAGAACACTCTTCCCGCTGACTTTTCTTCTCTTGCGCTAAACTCTGGAAGCTTTCCATTTGTTGTCGAAGCGCTTCTTTTTGTTCAACGGTATATTGCATCAGAGGTAGTAGAGCATCATCGGCCCAACAAGCTGCCTGTTCGGCTAACTCTTCATACACCTTACGAACATCGTGAACGAATGCATTTTTAAAGTGCTTGATGACTAATGTCTGCTCTGTCATCAAGAGCTTAGGATTTCTTCGATAACGTACAAACTTAGCTTTGATTACAGAAAGCTTCTGTCGATATTTTTTAATCGAAAAGCGAGTCGGATGAAGATGGTCTGCTTGATGATCTTGTTTAAAACGAGCGTACATTGAATCAACCATCTTTTCCGCGACACGTATTTCAACCATAAGATTGTCAAAGACACGATCCACGTCGTAAAAGAAGCGGCGCATCGCTTCGATCAATCCTTTTGTACTCCATGCATCTTGCATCGCTCTGCGAATATCGTCGGCAAGTGCATCAAACTTATCGAGATGAACAAGCTCATGGAGGATTTCTTTCTGCGACATCATCAAACGTCGACTTGAACGCAAAGCAACGAGTTTTCTATAGAACTCAGCGTGATCTTGTTGTGTTTGATCACCAATATCATTCAGAGATGACTCAGCATCTTCATTGCGTTCATGCGCTAGTAAATGTTGTTTTGCGCGAACTAACTGATGCCGTATTACTTTTTCACTGCTCTGTACTAAAGAACTGATATCAGAAATAGCTGAGCTGTAGAGTAAACGTTCACGCTCGTTAACCAACTGCTCTATCAACAAGTTTTCAAATTTTTGGAGGCCACTTTTCTGACCTAGCGCATCATCTTGTTTTACTTTTGCATGTAATGCTTTCTTTGCTGAAACTGGCAACACATGCTCTGCGGCAATACCAAGCTTTCTAGCAGTATCCTGCTTCACTGACTCAATCGCTGCAGCCGTATACGTCTCGCCCTGTAAGTCGTCCCACAAGACATCAATTTTATTCAATAAGGCATAACAGTATTTTTCTGAAGCCTCTCCGTTCGGAGAGATATATTGATTCCAAATCGCCATATCGCTCGCAGTTACACCAGCATCAGCTGAAAGCAAAAACACAACCGCTTGTGCATTTGGAATCATACTCACTGTCAACTCAGGCTCCGAACCCAACGCGTTTAATCCCGGAGTATCTAAAATACGCACACCTTGTTGTAGCAAAGGATGCTTTAGACTGAGCTGCGCATGACGCCATCGAGGAATAATAACCTTCTCGGGGTTTTCAAGATCTTGCTCTTGCATTGATTCTTCAAACCCCAAGGCAAGCGCTTCGTCTTTACTAACTGACACAACCTCAGCCACGCATTCTAATATCTTACTGGTGTCATCTTGTGATAGCTCATCTAATTTATATGATTCCCATAGCTCCGTTTTTTGCTTCATTTCTGTAATAGTGAGATTCAGACGACGGCTCTCGATAGGCAATAAACGCAAATAGGAACGCTTAACTCGGCGATCATAAAATAATTCTGTGGGGCACATTGTTGTACGCCCCGCTTTAGAAGGAAGAATTCGTTGGAAATTTTCTGTATGAAGGAGCGCGTTAATTAATTCCGTTTTACCACGGGAAAATTCACCTACAAGTGCCAAAGTTAGCTCATCCTCTTGCAGTTCCAAGCAAGTACGAGCTAGACGTTTAATAACATCTTCTGAAGCAGCACCGTTTTCTGAAAGCCACGAACAGTATGTTTGAATCTGCTCAAGTAAACCTTGTTTCCAAGCGTAAAATTGATCAACACGCTGAACAGAATGACTTAATGTTTGAGGTGAACCCATCTTGGTCACAATCGCCCTATCTATACACAATAAATTAAGTATAGATAGGATTTAGAAAGTGCTGATTGAAAGATGCTTTTTTGTGCAGTGTTTTATGTTTTTTACAAAACGACTACAGAAGTGAAAATGACATTCCGAACTGCTGACTTAAGCCATTCAAAACAATTGCCAAGATCTGCAAAACAAGAAAAGCAAAAATTGGAGATAAGTCTAACCCGCCCATAGCAGGAAGAATTTTTCGAAAAGGAGCCATCACAGGCTCGCATATCTGGTTCACCAACATGAGCGCTGGGTTCGAACTACCAGGAGCAATCCAGCTCGAAATAATCATGATAATTAGTGCAAAGAAGTAAAGTTTTAAAACCATACCTAACACTAACAACACCGATAACGCGATTAATGATCCAATATCTGGCAATCCACCTGCGACTACTAAAAATTTAATCGCAAGCATCACAGCTTGAAAAACCAAAGCGAACAATAAAGTTGCTACATCAACCCCACCAAAACCAGGAATGACTCGTCGTAGAGGAACGACAACAGGATTACTCGCTTTTACAATAAATTGAGAGATAGGGTTATAAAAATCGGCACGAGATACTTGCAGGATAAAACGTAGCAAAATCACAAATAAATAAAGATAAGTGATGGTATCGAGAATGAGAGTAAAAATTTGTTGCGTCATATTTATAAACAATCCTTTTAAAAACTGTGTCTAGGATATTCGAGCCATCCTTAAATTACAGCTTACAAGAGATTCAGCATTCAACTGCTTTGGGCTGTCATGAAATCAGTGACTTTATCTAAGGTAACAGGCTTTGCATAAAAACTGAGGCCAAGATCTTCGGCTTTGATTTGCACGCGCTCCTGAAAATTCGCAGTCAACAATGCAATGCGGACATTTGGACACAATTCCTGAAGTTTAGGCGCGACCGTCAATCCATCCTGCCCAGGCATATTTAAATCTAAGAAAATCCCTTCATATTTCTGCTGCTTGCAAAGCTCTAAGGCAACCTCTGCTGTTTCAGCTTCTGCAACACAAACATTCGCATAGTTATCCTCAATTAGGCTTTTGAGCATAACCCTCGAAATTGCACTGTCATCTATCAATAATACGTGTTTCAACATTTGCTTTACTTCACGTAGCTAATTTGGCGAATTAGTATAGTTGCTTTTCTCAAATTCCAAGGTCGTTTTATGCAAGAAAAGCACTTTATCTGTGCCTTCGACACATTGCAGGAAAAGCAATCATTTGGTTTTCGTGCGCCGAATGTTGAAGGCTTCGTTGTAATAAAAGATAAGAATGTATTTGGATATCGCAATTCATGCCCCCATATTGGCATGAACCTTGAATTCCAAGAGCATCGATTTCTTGATGCCGATGGTGCATTCATTCAATGCTCGATGCATGGCGCATTATTTGAAATCGAAAATGGCCTGTGTGTTCATGGCCCATGCCTTAACCAGGCTTTGACTCCGTTAAGGATTCAGGTTGAAAATGAAAAGATATTTTTCATCCAAGACTAAATGCTACAAACGTGGCATTAGTCGCGCTACGAAAACAAAGTGATAGCGAACGTAAGAAGTTTCTGATAGCGTTCGCAAGCTTAAAATTTGGGCTGTCTAATTTTACAGGCATTCCAACTTGCCTTAGCAAGCACAGTATTGAAAGAAATAAGAGAAATAACTATGCCGGCAACTAAGA
The DNA here is from genome assembly GCF_001635355.1 of Oleiphilus sp. HI0125. NCBI lineage: Bacteria > Pseudomonadati > Pseudomonadota > Gammaproteobacteria > Oceanospirillales > Oleiphilaceae > Oleiphilus > Oleiphilus sp. HI0125. The sequence continues at coordinate 13,271 of NZ_LWGF01001199.1, read as the reverse complement.
GTACAGATACATTCAGTTCATTTGAGCCGTATCAACCTGCTGCAGATGAAGAATACATGAGTGATGGCCAACTTCAGCACTTCCGTCAAATTCTATTGAGCTGGAAGCAAGAGTTAATGGAAGAGGTCGACCGTACAGTGCATCACATGAAAGAAGATGCTTCTAACTTCGCTGATCCAAGCGACCGTGCGACTCAAGAAGAAGAATTCAGCTTAGAACTCCGCACACGCGATCGCGAACGCAAGCTCATTAAAAAGATCGATAAAACAATCGATTCAATTGAAGCGGACGACTATGGTTTTTGCGAATCATGTGGCGTTGAAATCGGTATTCGCCGTCTCGAGGCTCGCCCAACTGCAACACAGTGCATTGATTGCAAAACGCTTGCAGAAATAAAAGAAAGCCAAGTCGGCATATAAGAAGCACTAAAATAGGGCGCACTTTGCGCCCTATTGTTTATCTATGCACTACAAAGGCCGCTTTGCGCCCTCTCCTACTGGCCCACTGCACCTTGGGTCACTCTTTGCTGCTTTAATTAGCTACCTAGACGCGCGTTCGAATAATGGATCTTGGCTTGTACGCATTGAAGACATCGATCCGCCGAGAGAAGTACCTGGCGCCAGTGAATCTATTCTTAACACACTTGAAGCATATGGCTTTGAATGGGACGCACCTGTTGTTTATCAATCTAAGCGTTATGACCTGTATGAAAGTAAGCTCAATTATTTATTAGACGAAAAGCACTGTTATTATTGCCCATGCAGCCGAAAGGAAATGGGCGAGCTCAATGGAGGTCATCTACCTGAATGTGGATATCACACCAATAACACCGCACCTAACAGTGCAATTAAGTTTCGATCAAATACGCATCCACAACACTGGAACGATTTGTTCAAAGGACCAATATCTGCTCAAAGCGCAAGTGACTTTGTTCTAAAGCGCAAAGATGCACTTTACGCTTATCAATTAGCTGTAGTTTGCGACGATATTGATCAGGAAATCACTCACGTGCTTCGGGGGTCAGATTTATTAGATTCTTCCCCTATGCAACTCGAGTTATACAAGGCTTTCTCAACAACACCACCAAAATTCGGTCACTTCCCTTTAATTAAAAATAGCGACGGTCAAAAGCTATCAAAGCAAAATCTCGCTCCCGCGATTTCCCAAAGTGACATCATGTCTAACCTGCGAGAACTGTGCTGCATGATCGGATTAGATTTTTACAAGGCAGGCTCACCCAAAGATTTACTCAACACACTTACTGAGCAATGGCATTATGGTGTCTTACAAGGACACACTGAATACCTATTCAGTTAAGACGAATTTCACCTGCCGCTAGTCATAAGCATCACAGCTTAGGTATGATTTAGCATTCATTTATCGTTAGTTATTACCATCATGCATCGAATTTTAGTTATTGAAGATGACAGCACGGAACAATCCGATCTGGTCGATATTCTTACTCAAAACCAGTTTCAGGTTGAATGCGTCGAATCAATAACTCAGGCATTAGACGATGTTCCGCTAGCTTCCTTTGATTTAATTATTACCGATCTTCGTGTGAATGGTCAGGCTGGCACAGACATCATTCCACTCGCCCATGATACGCCCGTCTTAGTCATGGCTAGCTTTGCTAGCCTTCGGTCTGCCGTAGAAGCTATGAAACTCGGCGCAGTCGACTATGTTGCTAAGCCTTTCGATAGCGCTGACTTACTATCTACCATTCACGATATCCTCGCCAAACAAAGCGAGAACAAGCGTGCTCCAAATCGCTCTACGGATCAGCAAGCAGGCGACCTCATCTATGGTCGTTGCCAACCCATGCGTAAAGTATTTAGCTTGATAGAAAAAGTAGCCCCAACCACCGCCAGCGTTCTAATTCAAGGTGAAACAGGCAGCGGCAAGGAGCTCGCGGCGAAGGCCATTCATAAGATGAGCCATCGCCGCAACCAAGAGATTGTGTGCATAAACTGCGCAGCGATTCCTGAGTCGCTGATAGAGTCAGAGCTTTTCGGTCACGAAAAAGGTGCATTTACAGGAGCTGGCTCTGCGCGTGCAGGTTTGATTGAAGCAGCTGATGGTGGAACTTTATTTTTGGATGAAATCGGTGAGCTACCCCTTGATGCTCAGGCTCGATTACTTCGCGTTCTACAAGAAGGAGAAATAAGACGAGTTGGCTCCATCAGCTCTAAAAAAGTCGATGTGCGCTTAATTGCAGCAACACATAGAAATCTAAAGTCTTTGTCCCGTACCGGCCAATTCCGTGAAGATTTATATTATCGACTCAATGTTGTTCAAATTCGCCTCCCTCCATTAAGAGAGCGAGGAAAAGATATTACGGGCTTAGCTCACTTACTTTTAGAACGTGCTCGAGAGCGCTTAGCGAGACCAACGGTAGAACTCAGTACAGACGCACTGCGAGCCATTCAAGAATATAATTGGCCCGGTAATGTACGCGAACTTGAAAACGCGATCGAACGCGGCGTTATTCTTTGCGATCATGATCTTATCAATGCAGAACTGCTCGATATCGAAGCACTGCCATCAGAAGTAAGCCTTACTCAAGGATTAGTTCGCGGTAACGCTATGCAAACGGTTTCTTCATCAGCTGTCCAAATTGGGAAACCGCTCTCTATGGAGGATTACTTCCAACAGTTCGTTCTAGAAAACCAATCAAAAATGAACGAAACAGAGCTCGCTAAACATTTAGGTATAAGCCGAAAAAGCTTGTGGGAGAAGCGTAACAAACTTGGCATTCCTCGTAAGAAAAGCGACGAACCACAATAGCTGCACGGCATGTTCCTTCCGGAAAATTGTCGACTTAGTCACATGATCAGCTTATAACCCACTGAATTTATGGTTAAAAAACAAACAACCAACGCACTGAAAACTCAAGAGGTAACATTAAAGTAACAAAAATAACGTAAAAACGTTACTTTTAGTATCACTAATCCCCCTGCTACGCCCTTAGAACTAACCTGGTAAGCCAAGTGCCTGATTTACTTAGAATTTAATGAGTTGGCACGATTAACGCTTTAGGTAGATACAAAAAATAACAAAGCTTAATTTGCTGCGATTATCAAAATAAAAATAAAAACAGAAGCTTTTCGTAGCGCAGTCCGCAAAAACAAAAATAATAAAGCGGAGCGAACTGATTATTTTGAGCGCCTTGCTTTTTAGTGGGTCGATCGTGTTTTGAGCGAGTTATAAATGTAAGAACTACGACAAGTAGCAAACATTGATAACACAATCACTCAAAGCGTTTTTCCGCTCTATGCGTTCAAAGTATTCCGTTTGCCGTGCGTGATAACGCCCTGGTTGAGACATGGAACAACAATAACAATGACTGACGGTCTTGAACTGTTCAGCATGAAAGACCCGCTAAGGAAAGTAGGTAATTTCATGCTACGTCCTCCTTTTATTCTTCTTACTATATTTAGCGCGCATTAACGGCTAAACTTCTTCACCTCTTATTACGATAATTAAGATCAGGAAAACATGGCAGCATTGCCCCCTAGCATCATCTCTCGCGATGAACATCCCGTATCGCGCAAACATATTAGTCCGAATGCATTAAAGGTTCTTTATCGACTCGAAAATGCTGGTTTCAAAGCCTATTTAGTGGGCGGTTGTATTCGTGATTTACTGCTAGGTATTCAGCCAAAAGACTTCGATATCGCAACGAATGCTCATCCTGAACAAGTGCATAAGCTATTTTCGAATTCTCGTTTGATCGGCCGACGCTTCAAACTTGTACATGTTCTTTTTGGTCGAGAAATAATTGAAGTCGCAACATTCCGTGGCAGCAATGAAGATTCATCAGCACAGCAACAAACCGCTGAAGGAATGCTCACACGAGATAACGTGTACGGAACGATAGAAGAAGATTCTATTCGTCGCGATTTTACCGCAAATGCGCTGTATTACAGCGCAACTGATTTTTGCATTTATGATTATTGCGATGCCCTAACAGATATCAAAGCACACTCACTCAAGCTTATTGGCGAGCCTGAAGAGCGCTATCGCGAAGACCCTGTTCGCATGTTACGAGCAATTCGTTTCTCCGAAAAACTTAACTTCGATATCGAACAAAAAGCAGAACAAAGTATCCATGAACTATCTCATCTGATGTCGATGGTGGCGCCTGCCCGATTATTTGATGAAATTATTAAGCTTTTTGTCTCGGGTTATGGGGCCGCAATATTTGAGCGCCTATTAGATACAGGGCTATTTAAAGCCTTATTCCCAAGCGTTGCGCACACCATAGATAAAAGCCAAAAAGAACACTATCTCAGTTTTATCCGAGCGGCCTTAATCAACACAGACAAGCGCATCGCGCAAGAGAAACCCATCACTCCGGCGTTCCTTTATGCCTCTCTTTTATGGCCAGATGTCCATCGTATTTGGGGCCAAAAAATTGCTGAGGGGCTGTCAGACTTCCCTGCTCTACAACAAGCCGGTCATCAAGCGATCGAAGCTCAGTTACCGCACATCATGATTCCTAAACGCTTTATCCTGATGATGCGAGAGATTTGGGAAATGCAGATTCGATTGAGTAAGAACAATACTCGTCGCGCAGAGCAACTAGTTACGCATCCTCGTTTTCGCGCTGGCTATGATTTTTTGTTATTGCGGGAGCATGCTCAAGAAATTCTCCCAGGCTTAGGTCGTTGGTGGACAAAATATCAAGCAGATAACCCGCTACCAACAAATCATAAACCTAGGTCTAATTCTAGAAAACCAGCGCCTCGTCGCAGAAATCGTCGTCCTCAAAAAAGATCCGACTAGTGAACGTTTTACTTACCCTAGGGAGCAATCTCGACAACCCCATTGCCCAAGTTCAGAAAGCGGTTGCAGCCCTTCAACAAGAATCAGATATAGAGGTGCTTGAACAGGCTTCACTTTATAGTAGTAGTCCTCGTGGTCCTCAAGACCAAGATGATTACGTAAATTCTGCTGTACTCATTGATACACCTTTAAACGCGATCGACCTCTTAAAGCTTACTCAGCGCATAGAGAATGCTTTTGGCAGAACTAAAACGAGAGTTTGGGGTGAACGCATTATCGATATTGATATTATATTCTTTGGGCAAGAAAACATTTCTATCGAAGATCCAGATCTACAGATTCCTCACAGAGAAGCCTTAGTTCGCGACTTTGTGCTTATCCCATGCTTAGAAATTGCGCCCCATTGGCGCTTACCCAATGGCGAAGCTTTAGCAGACTATGTCAATAAGTGTGAACATCATGATCTCGTTAAGATTGAAATAAATTTGGCTTGTTCTTAAGCCAACATATAGCTAGTCTTTGCATGCAATTACCCACTTGGAAAAAGGGCTTATGACCACCACCACTTTATCGTTGAAGAAACTGAAGGAAGAAGGTAAGAAATTTTCTTGTCTCACCAGTTACGATGCGTGTTTTTCTGCCTTATCGAATGAGGCAGGAATCGATGTACTGTTGATCGGTGACTCTTTGGGCATGGTGCTTCAAGGCAACGACAGCACGCTTCCTGTTACCATGGATGATATGCTTTACCACACCGCTTGTGTGAAAAGTGGCAATTCCCGCAGCTTGATCATGGCTGACCTACCCTTCAATGCAAATAACAGCATCGAACAGACGATTCATAATGCAGGTCTGTTAATGCAAGCAGGTGCTCACATTATTAAAGTTGAAGGTGGTGCTTGGCTAAAAGAATCTATAGAAGAGCTAAGTTATCGAGGCATACCTGTATGTGCTCACCTTGGTCTCACTCCACAATCTGTTAACAAACTCGGCGGTTATCGAGTTCAAGGCAAAGAAGACAATTCGGCTAAAGCAATGCTTGATGCAGTGAAGGAACTAGAACAAGCAGGTGCCGATATGATTCTTCTTGAATGTGTGCCGACTCAACTTGCAGAGCAAATCACCAAGGCTGTTTCGGTTCCAGTTATTGGAATTGGTGCAGGTAATGTTACTGATGGGCAAGTACTAGTTGTACACGATATGCTAGGTCTTACTTCAGGCAAACTACCTCGTTTCGTGAAAAACTTTTTGGCTGAAACTGATTCAGTGCAAAGTGCGATTCAAGCTTACGATCAAGCTGTAAAAAATGGCTCTTTTCCCGGACCGGAACATAGCTTCTAAACCTTTATGAAAATACTTCATACTCTTAAAGAATTACGTGAAGAACTCAATCAAGCACGTAAAGCTAATCATAAAATCGGCCTTGTCCCTACAATGGGTAACTTACATGAAGGTCATTTACGGCTTGTTGATCGCGCTCGTGAATCAAATTCTTTTACGGTAGCAACAATCTTCGTTAATCCCCTGCAATTTGGTGAAAACGAAGACTTTGACTCTTATCCTCGAACTCTTGAAAAAGATAGCTCCTTATTAGCAGCTCGAAACTGTGATGTATTGTTCGCGCCTAATATTTTTGAAGTATATCCTGGGGGCTTGAAGGCTGAGTCAACCGTTCATGTCCCAGACATAACCAAACATCACTGTGGTGCGAGTAGGGAAAAACACTTTGACGGTGTTGCTACCATCGTTACGAAGCTTTTCAACATGGTTCAGCCAGACCAAGCCATATTTGGAGAAAAAGACTTTCAACAATTAATGGTGATTCGAAAGCTTACTAATGATCTATGTTTTCCTATTGAAATAGTCGGCGTACCGACTTGTAGAGAGCCAAGTGGCCTTGCATTGAGCTCTCGCAATGGTTATCTAAATGAAGAGGAACACCTGCGAGCAAGTAAGCTTTTTGCGGTTCTTCAACAAACTAAAAAAGCATTAGAGTCGAACGAAGATATCGTCGTTGCACGTCAGCAAGCGATTAGTTCTTTGACAGAGAATGGCTTTAAACTCGATTATCTTAATATTGCATCCGTTGATACACTTCTGCCGGCTAAGGATGCGGATAAGGAAATTGTAATCCTTGCTGCAGTCTTTTTAGGAGCAACGCGGTTAATAGACAATATTCGAGTTTCGTTAACTGACTAAATAACAAAAACGCACAAGGACTGGCATGAGACTCGATCAAAACCATAGCTATCTACCTCTAAAGAAGCTCGCTATCAAAGCGAAGGATGAGCGTATGCTTGATTACTTTGAGGAAGACCCAAATCGCCTTGATCGCTTCGGCATTCAAGCTCCATATGTGTATGCAGATTTATCCAAGAATTTAGTCTCGAACACCGTACACAAGGCGCTAATTAAACTAGCCGATAACGCAAATCTCAAAGATCAGACTCGCGCATTATTTTCAGGACAAGAGCTCAATGCAACTGAGCATCGTGCTGTATTGCATACTGCTCTTCGCGCCTTAAATCATAAAGAACTTCGAGCTTCAGCGCCTGAAATTCATCAGGAAGTCAATGCAGCGTTAGAACAAATAAAGAGTCTGGTTGATTCTCTTCATAAACGCGAATGGCTAGGATCAACTGGCAAAGCAATTACGCAGCTTGTCAGCATCGGAATTGGCGGGTCTTACTTGGGGCCGAAAATGGTCATTGAGGGACTACAGCACTTTCATATTGATGGCCTCGAGACACATTTTGTATCGAATATAGATGGTAGCGATGCAGTTAACGTGCTCGAGCAACTCGACCCTGAACGCTGTTTATTCCTGATCCAATCCAAGTCTTTTACTACCCTCGAAACACTTGAGAATGCGCACGTTTGCCTAGACTGGTTGAAAGATAAGCTTGGTCCGAGTGCTGATATTTCACGCCACCTTATTGCTGTTTCAAGCAATATAGAAGCAGCGTGTGCCTTTGGCATTGCCGAAGAGAATATTCTTCCTATGTGGGATTGGGTTGGCGGTAGATACTCTTTATGGTCTGCAATAGGTTTTCCAATCGCATTCCAACTTGGTTTCGATAATTTTATTAAGTTATTGCATGGCGCAGAAGCCATGGATAAACATTTCTACGAAACTGAATTCGAAAACAATTTGCCTATAATGCTGGGGCTTATCGGAGTGTGGAACCGGAGCTTTTTAGGTCACGCATCGATTGCGGTTATCCCTTATGACCATCAACTACGATTCTTGCCCGAGCACTTACAGCAACTCGATATGGAAAGCAATGGTAAAACCGCTGATACAGAAGGCCATCAAATTAGCTATGCCAGTGGCCCATTGCTATTCGGTGGAGCGGGCACCAACGGACAACATGCTTATCATCAATTATTTCATCAGGGACGAGGCGCCGTTCCTATCGATTTCATCATTGCGAAAAACAGTCCTTATCCCGTACGTGATAACCACGCTCACTTACTTGGCAACTGTCTAGCTCAAAGTCGCGCGCTAATGGTTGGAAAATCGCGAAAGAACGCAGAGCAAGAACTTCTTGATAAAGGTGTTGCACCAGAGGAAGCGCGACGTATCGCACCGCATAAGGTGATCGCGGGTAACAAGCCTAGTAATACACTACTTGTTGAGATGTTTAGCCCCGAGTCTATCGGTGCTCTAGTTGCCTTGTACGAACACAAAGTGTTTGTTCAAGGTCAAATATGGGGCATCAATTCATTTGATCAATGGGGCGTTGAGTTAGGTAAGGTATTAGAAAAAGAGTTGTTTCCTTTGCTCACTCAGGAAGCCGAGAAAAACAAGATAGATGACCTAGACCCTTCAACCGCTAAGTTAGTACAACTCTTGCGTAGCTAGCCTGAGAATATGGTTCCTGGGCTAAAAAGGGACCTTTTCTAAATTCTGCCTTGTCGGTAATTGATCTATTAATTGACGATAAGGCAGGCCGCTCTTTGGCTCTAATTGATCAGCACAGAGATCAATCATCGGCAATAAAACGAAGGCATTATAAAATAGCTCGGGGCGAGGAAGTTCAACACCATCATGTATACCAACTAACTCGTTATACGTGATGATATCAATGTCTAAGGTTCTAGACGAAAATTTAGGTCCTGCTCGAGATCTGCCATGCTGGTCTTCTATTTCTTTAAGAACATCATTTAATTCAGAGATCGTCAGAGTCGTTGTAATACCAACGACCAAGTTAAAAAAATTAGACCCCTTAAATCCAACCGGCTCACTTTCATAAACAGGAGATACGGTAAGCTCTCCAAATTTTCTCTCAAGACATCTCAAGCAAGAACGGATATTCTTTTCCCGTTCTATGTTGCTTCCTAAACTCAGATAAACCTGCGACATTATGGTCGTGTTCGCTCTAGAATAATACCAACGCGATGAGCACTTGCTACAGCTTCGGGTTTCGACAATTTTAGTTTGATCTTAGAGACCTCAAAAGCTTCGAATATATCGCTAATAATGCGCTCCGCTAGATACTCGACAAGGTCATGGTGCTGCTCTGTTACAAGGGCCTCTATTCGTTGAGCAACCTCGGCATAACTGACTGTATCGACAATATCATTGCTCAGCGCTGCTCGTCGTAAATCAACATCGAGTACGCAATCTATTACCAAAGGCTGCTTTTTCTGCTTTTCCCAGTCGAAAATACCAACTGAAGCATCAAGCATTAAACCCTCTATAAAAATTTTATCTTGCATAGTTTTTTTGCTAATTAACTGGCTCTAATTGATCCATAGGCCAACGAGGTTTAACAACAGCGGTTCCGTCACTTTTCTGACCCGCTAACAATCGCTGTGCACCCGCATAAGCGATCATTGCACCATTATCTGTGCAGTATTTTTGCCGAGCATAACAAACGGAAGCGCCGATTTTTACTTCCATTTTTTTAAGCGTCTCTCTCAAATTAATATTGGCGCTAACTCCCCCTGCAATCACAAGACGTTTGAAGCCTGTTTGCTCTAGTGCTCTTCGACATTTAATCATTAAGGTATCCACGACAGCATCTTCAAAAGCTAACGCAATCTTAGCTTTTTCTTTGTCGTCAAAAGAGTCTGCTTGTTTCGCCTTGTTAACTGTATTGAGGGTAAACGTTTTCAGACCACTAAAACTGAACTCTAAGCCTGGACGATCTGTCATTGGCCTAGGAAAACGATACGGCGTTCCGCCGAGCTCTTCTCGAGCGAAAGATGCTAACTTCGCGATTTCAGGACCGCCAGGGTAATCGAGGCCAAGCATTTTTGCAGCTTTATCAAATGCCTCACCAGCTGCATCATCAAGCGATTCACCTAAAATTTCGTATTCGCCAATACCCTTCACTGCAACTAACTGTGAATGTCCACCCGATACAAGTAAACCAACGAATGGAAATTCAGGAGGCGTATCCTCAAGCATCGGTGCTAGAAGGTGGCCTTCCATATGGTGCACGCCGATGCTGGGAATATCGAGTGCAAAAGCTAATGCTTCAGCTATGGTTGATCCAACTAACAATGCACCAATCAAACCAGGGCCCGCGGTATAGGCAATTGCATCGATATCGCTCTTGGTTTTACCCGCATCGTTTAACACTTGCTCAACCAGAGGAAGTGTTTTACGTATATGGTCTCTAGACGCTAATTCAGGGACTACACCGCCGTAATCAACATGAAGATCAATTTGGGAAAACAAAGCGTCAGCAAGCAAACCTTTGTCCGTGTCAAAAAGAGCGATTCCGGTTTCATCGCATGAAGTTTCAAGGCCAAGAACTAACATTATTGTGTATCAATCATAAAAACTCGTAAGGCTATCAAAAACTTAGTTCAAATCCGATTTTTCTTAAATAATTTCGTTCAATTTCTAAGTTTTCAACGGTAAGGGGATGCTTTTCTAGCCAGCCCTTTTTAAATGCTAAGTGGATAGATTTTGAGCTAACTTCTAAATGAAAAGGGATAGACCGTACTTTTCGATCCGATGCGAATAAAACAGCAATCCGAAATAAAAGCGTCAATTTAAGTATTGCCTCATCGACACGCTCAAAATCTTCTAAGGGGATTTTTCTTCTATGCGCTCTAACAAGTAAGGCTAACTCTTCTTGGCTTCGTTTCGAAAAACCAGCCAGATCAGAGTTCGCCACTAAATACGCGCCGTGACGATGATATTGGCTGTGAGCGATAGCCAGACCAATTTCGAATAACTTTGATGCCCAAGTTAGTAAACCCTCATATCGAGGGTGATCTATCTGCCAATCTGTCTTCGCTTTTCTAAAAAATGCCTTAGTAATGTCTGCGACATAGTCACCATGGGCGATGTCTGCTCCATAGCGTTGTTGTAAAGCGCTAATGCTTCTATCTCGAACATCTTCATGATCAAGTCTACCAAGCATGTCATAGAGTAAACCTTCGCGCAGAGCTCCTTGTGTATACTCCATTTTTTTTATTTTGAGTGCTTTGAACGCTCCCATTAAGATCGCTAAACCAGCTGGAAATATGCTTAAGCGTTCTTTCTTTATATTTAGCTCGTTAAGGTTATCAATATGGCCAAGTTCAATGATTTGATCTCGTAAAGTCTTCAATCGCTTATAGGATAGTCGCTCTATCTGAGTGCCATCTTCTGCTTCTAACGCTTGAAAAACTGCTTTGATGGAGCCTGAAGCCCCAACACATTGCTCCCAACCCTTCTTCTTATATATTTTCTTAATCGGCATGATTTCGCGCTCTGCTTGAACAATAGCTTTATGGAAACCGATCTTTGTTATTTTTCCGTCTTTAAAAAAACGCTCCCTAAACGAGACACAACCCATGTGCAAACTTGCGCGTTCAAGTGGTTCAAATCGTTCACCAATTATGAACTCCGTCGATCCACCACCTATATCGATCACTAATCTACGGCCATCGTCATCAGCCAATGTATGTGAGACACCTAAATAAATTAAACGCGCTTCTTCTAAACCCGAAATAATTTCTATGCGCGCACCTAATTTTTGTTCCGCTTTAGCTATAAAGTTCCCACCATTTTTTGCGACTCTCAATGCATCAGTTCCAACGACTTGAATCATACTTTTGTCGATATTGTGTAATCGTTGAGAAAAACGGTCGATGCATGCAAGAGCGCGTTCAATGGTGTCCGCCTCAAATGCACCTTGGCTATTAATACCAGCAGCTAATTGAACTTTCTCACCCAAACGATCGGTAAAGCGGACTTCCCCTTGCTTTACGCTAGCAACAGCCATATGAAAACTGTTTGATCCAAGATCAATCGCTGCGATCTCTCTATTGTCAATTGTCATTGTTGTATTACCAAAGCTGTAGGCATCCTTGAAATCCAAAATTAAAGCTATATATTGGAACTATCTTCGCGCATTTTAGGTGAAGGCTGACTATTAGAATAGTGCAGCCCACAGTCATTTACGTTTTAAGGTTTAATAATGAGCAATAGTATTTTAAATGTTACAGATGCTTCTTTTGAGCAAGAAGTATTAAACTCTGATGTTCCTGTATTAGTTGATTACTGGGCCGAATGGTGTGGTCCTTGTAAAATGATCGCTCCGGTTCTTGAAGAGATCGCTGAAGACTACGCAGGTAAAGTTAAAATCTGTAAGTTGAATATCGACGAAAACGACCAAACACCACCGAAGTATAATATCCGTGGTATTCCAACACTTATGCTATTTAAGAATGGCAACGTTGATGCAACTAAAGTTGGTGCACTTTCTAAGTCACAACTAACAGCTTTTGTTGATAGCAATCTGTAGTAAATTATTGAATATAAAGCAGCTCAATGAGCTGTTTTTTTTTGCTTAAATTATGCTTAACCTCCAAGATATTCGTCAAAAGCTTGCGTCTTTAGGGACATCCTGTGATGCAGGTGTACTGTCAGGCGGTCAATCAATCCGTATGGGTGGTGAAGACAAAGGCCTAGTGAATTTTCTTGGTAAACCTCTAGCAAGCTACCCAAGTAGACTTCTCTCTCCTTTAGCTCAAGATCATCAGACGATCATTAGCTGTAATCGTAATTTTGATCAATATAAACAGATTTCTCAAAGAATCTGTCGTGATCGATATTCTGAATTCTTTGGTCCCCTCGCAGGTATTGAATCGCTTCTATCTAACTCAAGTTCAGATGTGTTATTTATCTCACCTTGCGACACGCCTCTTGTTACATCTGAATGCTTTACCGTTATTGCTAACCATATTATCACGCAGCTTGAATCAGGGACTGATTTAAAACCCGTCGCTTTAATACAGAACAATCAAAAGCACCCATTACATTGCTGTCTACCTAAGAGCTCTCTTGGTTCGGTAATGCGTGCGATTACTTCACGGCACTTTAAGTTAATTAAGTGGCTTGAAGATGAAGGGGTTATTTGGGCAACCGGCCCTTCTGTTTGTTTTGACAATGCAAACTCTCTCGAGGACCTAGCCCTTTTAGAAAGATAGATTATCTTAAATACAAACTAACCAAATGGTTAAATGTTGATCTTTAT
>NZ_LWGF01001198.1:0-973 GCF_001635355.1 Oleiphilus sp. HI0125 | reverse complement strand
GCCAAAAGTTCCTGCGCAACGGTATTACCATAATCATGTGCAAGTAAATGGTAATCCGCAACACCACACGCATTCACGAGAGCTTCAGCAATACTAGCCTGCATCATGATCGAATATTTCGGCAAGTTAGGTTTGTCTGAAAAACCAAATCCTAAGAAGTCGAAGGTAATCACGCGAAAATACTGCGTTAACCTTGGCCATATTTCTTGCCAGTCCCAACTCGATGTTGGAAAGCCATGCAACATTACTAAAACTGGTTTATTGGCATCCTGTGAATCCTGATAAAACACCTGATGCCCTTCAAATTCAAAAAATCTTCCTTGTTCACGCCACTGCGCTAAAGCCTTTTGTGCGTCGTTCAATGCCTACTCGCTTTCAGTTATTTATTGTTGCGCAGAAGCTTAAGAAACACGACATCAAAGAGCCACTCCCAAAGTGATAATTGAGCTGATTATTTCGGCCTACATAGCAATTTTGGTCTAAATTGACCTACGTAAACTAGCTGAGCACTTTGCTATGTACCAACTGATGATGGCGAGCCAAATTGAGCTAGATCAAGTCAAACCAACCAGAAAGTTTGTACACTTGATTCCAAGTTCACGGATTAATTTATCTACAACAAAGATCGAGAAAGATTATGTTCAAGAAAAGTATTCTTTCCCTAGCAGTCGCATCCTTTGGTTTTTCAGGAAATTCATTCGCCTATCAAGAAAGCGACATTATTGTTCGTGGCGGCGCTGCAAAAGTATCTTCTAATGCGTCTAGCGGCTTAATCGGCTCGATACGCCAGCATTTGGCAATACTGGCATAGGCAATGTAGATGTAGATAGCGATACCCAACTAGGCTTAAGCGTAATCTATATGTTTAGCGACACATTAGCCATTGAAGTGCTTGGCGTCACACCTTTTGAGCATGACATTAGCCTTGCTATAAATGCCGACATCGCTTCGACAAAACACTTATCACCAACGG
>NZ_LWGF01001197.1:0-633 GCF_001635355.1 Oleiphilus sp. HI0125 | reverse complement strand
AAATCGCTTGGTGAATTAGGTTGGCTCTCTGATACGCTTCTTCCGCTCAAACTCCACTCTTTTAATTGTGCTGTAACCTGAACTGGCTTTCGAGCTGTGTCGAGCGTATTGGTATCCATTGCAATGCCAAATTCAATAACGTCATAGTCTCCTGTGATAACATCTTCACTCACTGTTTCCGGAGTTCTTAAACCATGAAGCTCCCAAGAGAAATAACGTAGTTTTTCAGCAATATCACCACGTTCAAATTCTTGAGTGGCGCTGTCCTGAGTGACGTCATAAATGCTTGCAAAGCCATAACCTGCACCGGTGAGCCAAGTAGGGCTATCACCGTAATCAACCGGCGGCTCAAAGTCTAGCTCCGTTAAAATAGTATTAGGCTCTTGTTCATTGACGCGATAGAGTTTGTAGTACACAGGGTTGTAGTCGTAACCATATAACAGACTGCCCCCAGTGTTGCGTTCGGTCACGATTTGAGCAATTGCACGGTCATTCAAAAAGAAACCTTGTGTGCTTAAATGTGTCCCGTTAACGAGCGTACTTTCATTCTGGTCTGAAGAAGTTAAAAAGCTATAGCGATTCTCCGGACGGCTCGGTTCTGTAGTAGCGGTGACATTCGTTGTTTTGAAGCGA
>NZ_LWGF01001196.1:0-1000 GCF_001635355.1 Oleiphilus sp. HI0125 | reverse complement strand
CCTCTGAATAGCAGCCTCTTTACCTAAGAATGTCCCTGGGTCTTCAGCGTCTTTAAAAAGTCCCAACGGAGAGTGCATGTAGTTTTTTGCAGCGAATGTAAATTTTGATCCTGGCTCATTGACAGAAAAACCAAACTGGAACGGCAAAGGTGCGGGACCACTCCATACCCATTGCTGAAGGCCAAATCCTGGAATGTAAATCGCTGGTTTACTTGTATGGCTTTCTCCGTAGCCATCACCGCCAACGACTGGATCCCTAGGAACGGATGGGTCATAAGTGTTAAAACCGGTCCCCTCTAGACCAAAGATTTCGTAATCATCTCCAGCAATGTAAGCAGCATCTAAATCAAGACCGATAATATATTGATCAACTTCGAACTGACGGTCTTTCAAGTTAGTCAGACCTGCAGGATTGTGGTACACCGCTGCAATACTGGGATCACGATCTGCCACGACCGCATTACCCAAAGACATAGCACGACTATCTATAGTAATGCCATTACCAACCTGCGCTAGCAATTGAGGTGGAAAAACGAGCATGACCGTTGTCAGCGCAACAAACGCTCGCTGGATTGGTTTTGTAAACTCTCTCACATTCGCTCCGATTGTGAACTTACCAAGTCCACGCACCGATGTTAATCGGCAAAGAGAATCCTAAATTAAAATCAGACGCATCTTCCGTCAGACCAAAACCAAAACTTGTATTGATAATTGTGGTCGGATCAACACGAATACCTAACGACATATTCATCGAACCACTGGCTGAGTCTTGTGTTTCAGCATTTGTTCCGTCGGTAAAATACAAATTCGTTGCAGTGTTGTAGCTTACGTTAGTAGAGATACTTAATGAGGTGTCATAAGACAACGAGTAAGAAAACCCACCAGAGAATGAAAAACTTTGTCCGTTATGGACCGCTTTGAGCACTCGTCCACCTCGAACTTGGTTCAAACCATTTTGCTCAAATGAATAACCCGCATTTACAGAGCCAAATACCACTAC
>NZ_LWGF01001195.1:0-799 GCF_001635355.1 Oleiphilus sp. HI0125 | reverse complement strand
CCGGTATTAAAACTTGGTTTAGGAATGTGGCTAAATAATCCAGTGAACTGGTCTCTGAATAATTGGAAGAAAAATACGATCGCAACGGCAGCACCGATATACATCCAAGTCGTTGGCCCCGCACCTTCAATAGACATTGAAGTGCCGCCTGTAACCAAGTTGAGGCCCAGTAAAGGGAAGGACACGATAAAAGTGATGATTGCAGTAAATACTGCATGACTGAAATTCGATTTCATTAGACTTTCTCAACCTCTTGTTTGCCTAGTAAGCCAGTCGGCTTAAATAAGAGGATTAGAACGAGAAGACTAAATGACACGGCGTCTTTCCATTCTGAGCTAATATACGCTGCAGTTAAGCTTTCCGTTAAACCTAGAATAATTCCGCCGAGCATAGCGCCAGGAATGCTCCCAATGCCACCAAGTACCGCTGCGGTAAATGCTTTCAGTCCGGCAATAAAACCAATATGTGGATTGGCAACGCCGTAATAAAGGCCAAGTAATAAGCCCGCGACAGCCGCTAAAGAAGCGCCAATGACAAATGTTGCAGAGATCACTCGGTTAGTATTAATGCCAAGCAGATTTGCCATCTTGATGTCTTCAGCAACAGCGCGACATGCTCGTCCCATTCGTGACTTAGAAATAAATAATGTGAGTGCCGACATGCAGATAAATGTCGCTATAAAAATAATCAGCTGCATGTAAGACAGAGATGCTTGGAAGTTTTCAGTACCGAAAGTCCAACCGCCACTAATCATAGGAGGAATCGCAACATCGCGAGCGCCTTGCGCATTCACTACAAA
>NZ_LWGF01001194.1:0-543 GCF_001635355.1 Oleiphilus sp. HI0125 | reverse complement strand
ACAAACACTTAGCTTTTTGCCTCGTTTATTGGTCACGCTGGTGGTACTCATTGCCGCAGGTCCATTCATGATGCAAAAGATCATCGATTTCTCAGAGCGTCTCATTCACAACATTCCAGTGCTGATAGGCTAGCAATGGTTTTTACAGATGCGCAAATAGGGGCTTGGGTGGCTGCATGGTTATGGCCGCTGTTCAGAATTGCGAGTTTCTTTATGGTGATTCCGGTCATCGGCACGCAGTTAGTTCCGATGCGCGTTCGTGTTGGTTTAGCATTCGTCGTAACGTTGCTTGTTGCTCCTTTGCTTCCACCTGTTCCTGAAATTGAACCCTTATCTTTTACTGCGATGTATGTGACCTTGCAGCAAATTTTTATCGGTACCTTAATGGGCTTAATGTTTGTGTTTTTGATGCAGCTGTTTGTTGCTGCAGGTCAGATGATCGCCATGCAGATGGGCCTAGGTTTTGCGTCGATGATCGATCCGAGTAACGGGGTAAATGTCCCAATCCTATCTCAGATATTTTTAGTTTGCGTGACGCTTATC
>NZ_LWGF01001193.1:0-1062 GCF_001635355.1 Oleiphilus sp. HI0125 | reverse complement strand
GCAAATGCTGAGAACGCTCATCGCTATGGGTCGATGCAGATACAGGCTCACAATCGGCATACCAGAGTTTCTTATCAGTGCGATAAGTTTGCGTGAACAAAACACTTTCCACACCTTCTAAAACAACCGCTAAAACACCATCATCATCCAAGTCAAAATCAACAACTTTCGCCAAACAGCCTTGACGATAAAATGGTAGATCGACTCCTCCTTTTGCTTGAGGATTAATTGCCACTGAAACCAGAGGCAAATCGTTTTTCATACAATCTTTTATGGCATCAAGGTATTGGGCTTCAAACACGCGCACTGACACACGTCCTCTCGGACAAAGCATTGCTTCTAGCGGAAACACAACAACCTTCACTTTTTACTCCTAAATTCATCGAATATTTCTGAGCAGAATAGGTGATCTCCGCACAGATCTGCAAGCGAATAAGATCTTAGTCACTTTTATGCCTTTCTAAGTGTCTATCTACTGTGGACACTGCAGGTTTTCTGGTAAGCTTGCTCGAAATTTTTTTGTGTAGATACATTACTTAAAGACGAGAAATTAAACATGCCAACTTATCGTTCCAAGACTTCAACTCATGGTCGTAACATGGCAGGTGCACGTGCTTTATGGCGCGCAACTGGTATGACAACAGAAGACTTTGAAAAGCCAATTATCGCGATAGCAAACTCATTTACACAATTTGTCCCAGGACATGTTCATTTGAAAGACATGGGGCAACTCGTCGCACGCCAAATTGAAAAAGCGGGTGGCGTTGCAAAAGAATTCAATACCATCGCGGTCGATGATGGTATTGCTATGGGGCATGATGGCATGCTTTACAGCTTACCCTCACGTGAGATAATCGCCGACTCTGTCGAATACATGGCAAACGCGCACTGCGCAGACGCATTAGTGTGTATTTCAAACTGCGACAAAATCACACCCGGAATGCTCATGGCAGCCTTGCGCTTAAACATTCCTGTTGTATTTGTTTCAGGTGGCCCAATGGAAGCGGGTAAGACAAAATTGAGTGAACATAAACTCGATCTTGTCGACGCGATGGTTATCGC
>NZ_LWGF01001192.1:0-583 GCF_001635355.1 Oleiphilus sp. HI0125 | reverse complement strand
ACTATGGCGGCCTCTTCTAAAAGAGGTGTCGTCTGACTATCGATGTTATTTAACGGATCTTCCCGGTTTTTATCGCTCTGAAATTCCTCAGGATTATCGTTTCGAGTTGAAAGCGTATGGGCAGTATGTAAATCAGCTTGTTGAGACCTTGGAAATTCCTACGCCATTCACGCTTGTCGCACATGACTGGGGCGGGATTTTTGCCTTGTCTTTCGCGTGTCAGTTTCCCGAGAAAGTGAAACGTGTTGTTGGTGGATCTTTCCCTTTTAGTCATCTGTATAAGTGGCACCCTTGGGCGAGAGTTTGGCAAACGCCAATACTCGGAGAGTTATCCATGCTACTGGCGAACAAGCACGTTTTTCGATGGGAAATGAAGCGCGGAGGAGCGTTGCTAACGACAGAGCAGATAGATCACACTTACTCCCATAAACTGTCACAATGGAAGACTAGATCGACCATTTTGAAATTGTATCGCTCTGCCGATCCACGCAAGTTTTTGGTGTTTCAAAATGACCTTGAGCGCTTATCTGCTCGATGCAATATTGAGGCTGTTTGGGGGCAGAAAGATAAATATGTTCCGAGT
>NZ_LWGF01001191.1:0-1327 GCF_001635355.1 Oleiphilus sp. HI0125 | reverse complement strand
AAGTATTTTTTGAGTCTGCTCAGACTTTGAATCCAAAATTCTCAATGGATTTGTATCAAGACGGCGAACACTATCTTCATCAAGCTGGTCTTTGAAATCAGATAAATAAACCACAAGAGCAGATTTGAATGCCGAACGCTCTTCGGGCAAACCTAAGGAGTTAATCTGAAGCTCTACCGAGTCACGGATTCCTAGTTTTTTCCATAATTGATCTGTCAACGCAATAAGTTCTGCGTCGATATCTGGACCTTCAAACCCAAAACACTCAACACCAATCTGATGAAACTGGCGATAACGACCTTTTTGAGGACGTTCGTGACGGAACATAGGTCCCTGATACCACAAGCGCTGCGTTTGATTAAAAAGCAAGCCGTGTTGCTCCGCTGCACGAACACAACACGCCGTGCCCTCCGGACGTAAAGTCAGGCTATCGCCATTGCGGTCTTCAAAGGTATACATTTCCTTTTCAACGATATCCGTGACCTCACCAATCGAGCGTTTAAACAACTCAGTTTGCTCGACAATCGGCATACGAATCTCTTGATAGCCATGCTGACTCAATAAGTCAGAGACGATATTTTCGAGGTACTGCCATTTTGACGATTGGCCGGGAAGTAAGTCATTCATTCCACGGATAGCTTGAATCTTTGCCACAAATATACCTTTTATTAAAACGCGAAACTAAGCTTTCGCAATAACATTTTCTTCTTGCGCCTGCTTAGCTTCAGCTTGCGCACGGATACGTTTTTCTAACTGATCAACCAAGCCATCATTTGAGAGCTTATGATCTGGTTTGCCATCGACATAAACGAGATTGTTCGGAGATCCACCAGTTAACCCAAGATCTACTTCTTTAGCTTCACCAGGACCGTTAACAACACATCCAATAATGGCAACATCGAGCGGCGTTGAAATATCTTCGAGACGTGTTTCAAGCTCATTCATTGTCTTAACGACATCGAAGTTTTGTCGCGAGCAACTGGGGCAAGCAATAAAATTGATACCTTTTGAACGAAGCTTTAAAGACTTAAGTATGTCATAACCGACTTTGACTTCTTCAACAGGATTTGCTGCCAGCGAAACACGAAGCGTATCGCCAATACCATCCATTAAAAGCATGCCAAGACCAACTGCAGACTTAACCGCTCCAGCCCTAAAACCGCCCGCTTCTGTAATACCCAAGTGCAATGGCTGATCAATCAATCCAGCGATTTCTCTATATGCTGCAACCGTCATGAACACATCAGACGCTTTTAAACTCAGCTTGAAGTTATCGAAATTATGTCTCTGCAAAATCTCGACATGACGCATCGCAGACTCAACAAGC
>NZ_LWGF01001190.1:0-932 GCF_001635355.1 Oleiphilus sp. HI0125 | reverse complement strand
TGGTACTACGCGCGCTATTGTTCTCCGAACAGAGATGATCAAATGCTTGATCCAAGTGCAGCAAACTACTGGCTACCTGTGGATCAGTACATTGGTGGTATTGAGCACGCGATTCTTCACCTACTCTACTCTCGTTTCTATCACAAGCTATTACGTGATGTTGGTCTCGTTGAAAGTGATGAGCCGTTTAAGCGCTTGCTTTGTCAAGGCATGGTGCTAGCTGATTGCTTCTATCAAGAAGATGAGCAAGGCGGAAAAATTTGGATTTCGCCAACAGACGTTAAAGCAGAAACTGACGACAAGGGCAAAGTATCACGCTATGTCAAATTAGAAGACGGCTCTGAAGTTCTTAGCGCTGGCATGGGCAAAATGTCGAAGTCTAAAAACAACGGTATTGATCCTCAAACAATCATCGATCAATTCGGTGCTGACACAGTGCGTTTGTTCATGATGTTTGCTGCTCCACCTGAGCAATCGCTTGAATGGTCAGACAATGCAGTAGAAGGTGCTAACCGATTCCTTAAGCGTTTATGGAAAAATGTCGACAACCACCTGACCAATGGCGGAAAAGTTGAACTTGACCAGAATGCATTAAACGAAGAACAAAAAGCTGTTCGTCGTAAGACACATGAAACCATCAAAAAAGTAAGTGACGATTTAAACCGTAGACTTACGTTCAACACTGCCATCGCAGCTGTTATGGAATTGATGAATAGCGTTAGTAAATTTGTTGATGTTAGTGAGCAAGGCCGTGCAGTTTCTCACGAAGCACTTGAAACCGCTGTATTATTGCTAGCTCCGATTACACCGCATATCTGTCATACTCTATGGAAAGAACTAGGAAATGACGCCGACGTGCTCACTGCGCCATGGCCTTTATGCGATGAAAGTGCACTTGTAAAAACAAGTCAGCAAATCGTTGTACAAGTAAA
>NZ_LWGF01001189.1:0-828 GCF_001635355.1 Oleiphilus sp. HI0125 | reverse complement strand
GTGTGATTCACACTGGTCGTGATGATTTGAACCAATACAAAGCGATGTTCGCAAACGATACTGACAAGCGTACGCTTTCAGATGCTTGTGATGGTGCTGACGTGTTTGTTGGTCTTTCTGGTCCAGACCTTCTTTCTGTTGAAGATTTGAATCGCATGGCTCCAAACCCAGTTATCTTTGCATGTTCAAACCCTGATCCAGAGATCCAGCCTGAAACAGCTCTTGCTGCACGTGATGATCTAATCATGGCGACTGGTCGTTCTGATTACCCGAACCAGGTGAACAACGTTCTTGGTTTCCCATTCATCTTCCGTGGAGCGTTAGACGTTCGTGCTAAAGCGATCAACGAAGAGATGAAAGTGGCAGCGGTTCACGCAATCAAAGATCTTGCTAAAGAGCCAGTTCCTCAAGACGTTATCGATGCTTACGGTGGTGAGGCGCTTGAGTACGGTAAGGACTACATCATTCCTAAGCCGCTTGACTCCCGTTTGCTTGGCGCTGTATCAGCAGCAGTAGCGAAAGCAGCTGTTGATTCTGGTGTTGCGCGTTTTGGTTACCCAGAGCACTATCCATTGAGCACTGTTGATGACATCAAGTAATCAATAGTCTTTTCAAAAAAGCCGCATCTAAGTATGCGGCTTTTTTTTGTTCAAGAATTGAGGACGAAGCCGTGATGAGTAATTCGATCAGCTAAATCGAGGTGCTTAGAAAATATCCTCAGGGCGAGCAGTACTTTCGCTCGGAATGGTGTCGAACTGATCTAAGCTCGGCGGAGTTGCCCGCTCTTCTTCAGGTTTGTTTTCGGTTCTAAAGTATTCAAACAGTGTT
>NZ_LWGF01001188.1:0-1271 GCF_001635355.1 Oleiphilus sp. HI0125 | reverse complement strand
AACACGCCCTACAAGATCGCCATTGCTTAAATCAAGAAAATGAACATAACCCTCAAAATCAGCGACCACTCCATAATTTAGAATTGTCGTAACAGCACCTAAACGTCGGTATAGGAGTTTTTCCGTTTCCCAAAGCTCTTTGCCTGTCGATGCCTCGACCGCAAAAACTCTTCCGTCGGAATCTGCAGAAATAATAGTATTCCCATCTTTGGACACACCTACGCCTGAATAAGAGGATAAGGCCATCGACCACAAGGTTTCACCAGTAGTAAGACTTATGGCTTTCAAGTCGCCTTGATAAGCGGTTGCATAAAGTGTTCTTCCGCTTAAGACAAAAGTTCCATCGACATCTACTAGACGTTCAAGCTCAGTGCGTCCGCTTGGTGTTCCCAAGTTGACAGACCATTGCTGACGACCCGAATCAATCGCAATACCGATCAAGGCCCCATTAGCGAGACCCACATATACTGAGTCACCGCTAATTAAAGGAGAAGATGTGCCGCGCAGAGAAAGAACGGGCGTATCGCTATCATAACGCCACCTTTGTGCTCCAGTATCAGCGTTAATCCCAAATACCTTCCCATCGCTGGCATGCACAACTACCGTAGACCCGTCGCTTGCTACAACACTCAGTGCTTCTGAACTTAATCGCGCTTGCCACAATTCTTGGCCATTGCTACGAGATAAAGCAATAAGTTGCCCTTGGAACGTATTCACATAGAGCTGGCGACTATCTCCCGACACACCGCCACTAACCCTGCGATCTAAATCTACTTCCCACTCTAAACGACCAGTTTCTGTGGAGCGAGATTGCAATTCACCATCTATGTCGATTGTGAATACGCTGGGCCCACTAACGAAGGGCTCTAGCTGCAGTTGTAATTCATCATCACCAGAACCTGCATCAGCGTCCCACGCTTTATCAACAGAAATCGGGTTTTCAATACGTGATAATTCTGTAGGAATGTTTCCAGTGTCAGAACTACAAGCAAAAAGCGCGGTAAAAACCGCGCTCAAGCCAAGACACTGTATAAGTCTCTTTGTCATACTATGATCCATGAAGGTGACTAAAGGCTCTGTGTGTCCACACCCAAGTCTGACAATTTGACACCTAAAAGTGGTGCTCGTTGTGGCGCATCTTTCACCATATCAAACGCCGCTAGATAACTTTCTTTTGCTGACTCGCGATCACCTTGAAGAATGTAGATATCGCCCTTAATTTCAAGATATGCAGGGGCGAATGCTTCATCTGATGCATCAAGTAAAGCATG
>NZ_LWGF01001187.1:0-980 GCF_001635355.1 Oleiphilus sp. HI0125 | reverse complement strand
GTGAAGGTTGTACTTCCTGCGCTATTAAATGTTAGCTCTTCTTGATTGCCAAAACGCTCTGCAATCGCTCTGAAGCGGCGATATTTCTCTGTGACCTGTTTAAGTGCTAATTTCATACCCCCGAATACATCAGGGATTTTAGACGCATGAGCTTCATAGCCCATGAGACCTGAGAAACTTAGATTCTCTGAATCAGCGATGGTAAGTAACGCGATTTTTAGTTGATCTTCGTGAGCGAAACCCCCGCGGTTCAGACCTATATTGATCTCTAAGTTAATACGAATGTTTACGTTCAGCCGCTCAGCAATTTCCAAATATGCGTCTAAGTGTTCGTGGGTATCGATTAGCCACTGAACATTATCTAGCGCTAAACCTTCTTGAAGAAATTCAGTCGCAAGGTGCTCAAAACTTGCCGGGGGCAAGGGCTTGCCTAACAGAATATCTGCCTTGGGAAAGATTTTTGCGGTCTGCTTGATAAAAGGTCCGTGAAAACACATGAACCGTGAGCAATTTAGTTGATCACTAATGTATTTAATTAACTCAGCACACGGTAAAGATTTGACGACTAAGCGTATGCTTTTATCGCCATCAATGCGACGACGAACGCTTGCAATATTTTCATCCAAAACTGACTGTTCAAGCACGAGTGTGGGCTGAAGAATATAAGGTGAAATTGATTCGCAGAGTTGATTAGGGCTCATTACGTTTTTTCTTTGTGACTGCAGATCAAAGTGTAAATTAAGCTAATCAACCGGAACAATATTAAAGAAGGACAATATCAAGCGTTGTTTATTAAATGAAATAACTCAAGCGTTTTCGCGCTCATTCACGACGATGCTCGATTCATTGAATGTGCATTTGAATACCGCGCCTTTTAAGGTTGAAGGCGTGTGCTCAGTGAGCTCTATGCTTCCGTTGTTTTGCTCAATAACTCGTCTAACAAGTGCAAGTCCAATCCCAGATCCTTCAGATTTATCACG
>NZ_LWGF01001186.1:0-917 GCF_001635355.1 Oleiphilus sp. HI0125 | reverse complement strand
TACTAGGCTCTGTTATAGCGTTTTATGTTCAGAATGATAATTACATTACACGCTCGCTTGATATGCGCGGGTCACCCATCGCATTAGAGAAAATTGCCTTGCAGGTCATGGTCTCAATTACTCAGGCTCAAGAAAAAAACGGTAAACCGATTAAACAAGCAGAGCTTGAAACAACGCCAAATATTCCGGGCTTATTAATTCGCCAAGTTGTCGAAACACTGCTTAAGAAAAAGCTGATTATAGATGCGGGCTCAGAGGGCGATCGTTTTGTCTTAGCACGCTCTAGTGATTTGATTAGCGTGGCAGATATTTTATCTGCGATTCGAAAATCTCCGCCTATTTATCGCGCTTTTCCACAATCAGGAGCTCAGAAGAATATCGCTGATGTGAGCCAAGTATTAGATGGTTTCATCAAGGAAAAGTTTGCTCAAGTCAGTCTACGAGAACTCGCCGAAGGCAAGGTCGTCCATTAAGTTTCTGCCAATCTAAGAACTCACCGAGCGTTTTCATTCTTTCAATCTATACTCAAATTATCGCGCCTAGAAGAGGCGAAATATTAACGATTGAAAGGATGAATCATGCCATACATTAAAAAGAGTGCCTTGTTTGTTTCAGGCAGCTTTTTCTTTGCAGCACAAGCATTTGCAGGTGCACCAAATTTTATTGATAGTCGCGCGATGGCGATGGGTGGTGTAGGCGTTGCGTCTGCACGTCCTGCTGCGGCAGGCTTTTTTAATCCGGCTTTACTGGCAGTAAAACAGCCTGAAAAACGCGATGGATTTGGCATGTTACTTCCATCAGTAAACGCAATAGCAAGTGATGAAGCTGAGCTTCGCGATGTCGTGGATGACTTCGATGATGATTTCATCAAACCATTTGAAGGTGCGATTACTGACGTTGAAAACAATATTGCGGGC
>NZ_LWGF01001185.1:0-620 GCF_001635355.1 Oleiphilus sp. HI0125 | reverse complement strand
TATCTTGGTGCTGTTGTAGATCGTTCTACGCGTCGCGTTGTATTCATGGCGTCTACCGAAGGCGGTGTTGAGATTGAGACCGTTGCAGAAGAAACGCCAGAAAAAATTCTGAAAGCAGAAATCGATCCTTTAGTAGGTGCTCAACCATACCAAGCACGCGATCTAGCGTTCCAACTTGGTCTCGCTGGCGATCAGATTAAGCAGTTCACGAAGTTGTTTTTGGGGCTCTCTAAACTTTTCCATGATTACGATTTAGCGTTGTTAGAAATCAACCCTCTCGTAATTACTCCTGAGGGCAACATCCACTGCCTAGACGGAAAAATTAACATTGATAGTAATGCGATGTATCGTCAGCCGAAGTTACGTGAGATGCACGATCCTTCGCAAGAAGATGAGCGCGAAGCACACGCGGCTGAATGGGAACTCAATTACGTAGCCCTTGATGGCAACATTGGTTGTATGGTGAACGGTGCAGGTCTTGCGATGGGCACTATGGACATCGTTAAGCTTCACGGTGGCGCTCCAGCAAATTTCCTTGATGTTGGTGGTGGTGCAACTAAAGAGCGTGTAACTGAAGCATTCAAAATTATTCTTTCTGATAGCAACGTAAAGGCCGTATT
>NZ_LWGF01001184.1:0-774 GCF_001635355.1 Oleiphilus sp. HI0125 | reverse complement strand
GACTGTCGAGCAGGGAAGAGACTTAGGGACGTTTTTTGATGCCGTCAAAGATGAAGACTGGAAGGTATTGGGTATTCGCAATAAAAGTAACCGTTTGGAAGAGTTGTTTTTATCTTTGGTTAGCTCTAGCCAAGACTTAAATTCGAAGGAGCAAACCAAATGAACGCACATCAAATCTGGATTGCTTTTACGACCATCGTAGTAAAAGAGATTCGTCGATTTACACGAATCTGGGCGCAAACGATGCTTCCACCTGCGATTACCATGGCTTTGTATTTTGTCATTTTTGGCAATCTTATCGGGCCTCGTATCGGAGAAATGGGCGGCTATGACTATATGAGTTTTATTGTCCCAGGCTTGATTATGATGTCGGTGATTACTAACTCTTATGCAAACGTGGTGTCGTCTTTCTTTAGTTTGAAGTTCCAGCGCAGTATTGAGGAAATACTCGTTTCACCTGTTCCAAACTGGGTTGTGCTGAGCGGTTACGTTGCCGGAGGTGTTGCGCGTGGTGTTGGGGTAGGGATTATCGTTACCTTACTGTCTTTATTCTTTACCGATTTAGTTGTTCACAACGTACTGGTGACGGCCAGTATGGTGATATTGACTGCGATTGTATTTTCGCTTGGCGGATTTATTAATGCAGTATTCGCGACGAAATTTGATGACATCTCTATCGTCCCTACTTTTGTATTAACGCCGCTCACCTACCTTGGTGGTGTGTTCTATAGTATTTCGCTTCTGCCAGAGTTTTGGCAGAACGTATCTCAAGCG
>NZ_LWGF01001183.1:0-714 GCF_001635355.1 Oleiphilus sp. HI0125 | reverse complement strand
CCCTTTGAGCGACCTCTCGAGATATTATGCGCACCGATCGCTTTTAAATCCTTCATTAAATCCATAGGACGCTGATACTCAACAACTATTGGAGACTGCTCATCAACTAACACTTCATAACCAAGCTCCAACGCAGCGTTGAGGCAAGCCCTATAAGTCATAAACTCGTTTACATGCGTTGCGTCATCGACCCTAGACCATGACGTTTTCAACTCATCCAAAGTGCCATCGACTAAGGTTGAATAGCTTATGACACCACCAGGTTTTAGCGCAGCGTGAGCTTGCTTTAAGGCTGTTTTCAAGTCATTCACCCATTGAAGCGCCAAACTGGAGAAGCAAAAATCGAGAACCTCGGATTGCAAAGCTATATTTTCGGCATCTAGCACTAGAGGATAAAACGCACGAGTTGAAGTCGGTTCGTCAACCAACGCTTCCTCAGACCACCGGCTAAAGGCGTATCGCGCCATCGATTCAGAAATGTCGAGCAACAGCATTTCGGCGAGCTGGAATTTCGTTTTTACATCTGAGGAAAAATACCCAGTGCCGCAACCAAGATCTCCCCCAAGTCCTTGAGGGAAGGAAACATCGCACGCAAGAGTATGCTCAATTAACTGATTACCAACCATTTTCTGTAGATATGCTGAAGCGTCGTAATTTTGAGCGGCTTTACCGAACGAATTTGCTAACTCTGATTTACTCGCTACATTTTGATTG
>NZ_LWGF01001182.1:0-1351 GCF_001635355.1 Oleiphilus sp. HI0125 | reverse complement strand
AGGTCTGGCAGGCATCTTCACACTTGGTGGAGCAATCGGAGGAACCGAAGGTGCTGACCGCGTATGCAATGGCAACTGGCTTGATAGTATTATCAACTTCGCATTCCTAGGCCAAGACTGTAATGCTAGCGTAGAGTGGCTACAAACATTCGACTCTTATGCCGTGAAGAGCTACATCGGCTCTAACCTAGGTGCACCGATCTACGTGATGGGCGGTTATAAGGGCTTCCCAGGCCTTGAAGGCGCTTCGTCTGGCTTAATCACGGGTGAAGATGATGGCTACATCAACCTTGCATCTCAAATGAGCTGTTCTGGTTCTGGTAAGCGTTATGTAGAAAGCGACCTGAACGACTACAAAAAGATCTTCGGTATTAGTTACGGTAGCCCAACGTATCGTTGTAACGATGCAAACAAAGGCACGCCGCGTACTTACAACATGGCAAGTGTTTACACTGACCATGATGCTGAGCGTAACGCTGCGATCAAATACCCTGATTACACAAATATCGAAGACGGCATTACCTGCGGAAATGGCCGCAGTATGGCGGGTCGAATCAACTCTTGCTTGTAATCAATACAGCGCCATAACAAGGAGGGCCATGCCCTCCTTTTCAATCTACAAAGAAGTACCGAGCCATGCAACGCAACATCGTCTTATTAAGCATTCCCCCTCTAATCGCTTTAGCAATGCTTGCGTATTTTGATCATGCACAACAATCCCCAGATCTCGACAACAAACCTCAAAAAGCCCATACAGAACAACACACACCTATCAATCAGCCTGCTACAAGCCAAGCAGCAAAAGTACCGACATTAACCCTCAAACCTGTAACAGGCTCTCAACAAGATCAAATATCCGTTACTCCTATTTCAGGTATTGAACAAATAAGAGCCATCAAGAATAAAACCGCTTTGCATCAAGCCGTCTTAAAAGACCATGCCTCCTTCACACGCTACCCAAGCAGCAATGTTCGTGTTGATCGATTGGAACGCGACCCAGTGACCATGACTTACGAAACGCATCAACGCACGACAGAAAGCGAAGACATGCGCACATCCATCACTGCATGGACCGATAAAAAATACATCAATCAAGGTCAAGCGCTGACATTGTTCTCACGCATCGATAGTGTTGAGCTACAAGGCTTGAGCAGCAAAATCATGGCGCAAGTGTACTTTAGTGAACAGCAAAGCATTCTCATCGAAAATCTTCAGGCACGCCAACAAGACGGTACGTATTACCTCACTATTTCAGAGGAGCAAACGAGCTTATGGCCTTCAGGGATATACAAAGCCATTATCGTGAGTGACATTGACCAACTCTCAGAATCGGTGAGTTTCGTAATCTCTC
>NZ_LWGF01001181.1:0-554 GCF_001635355.1 Oleiphilus sp. HI0125 | reverse complement strand
CTTAGCTCCGGAGCACCACGATCTAAGTCACCAATTTTTAGATCTTTTTGATAGTACAGACCAATTACACAGCCTAGGATCGCAATCATAATAGAGATAGGTGCGATACTCTGATGAGACATAAATGAAAGTACACGCCATGGTTTATGATCACTCATTTCAACCTTCTTCGCATGCTTCAGTCCGCCTTTACTCAAACCGGTATAAGACATCATCACTGGGTGCAAAATAAGGTTCGTCACAATGATCACAGCGACACCTAGACCTGCGGCAACAGCTAGGTCACGAATAACTTCAATCTCAATGAAGAACAACGTTAAGAAACCAATCGCATCACTCACTAAAGCCAAAATGCCCGGACGCACTAAGTTACGAAATGCCATGCGTGCACTCATAAGCGCATTTAGGCCCGAGGCTTGCTGAACAGCAATCTGATTTACAATTTGAACACCGTGGCTAATACCAATCGCAAATACCAGGAATGGAATTAGCACCGAATACGGGTCGAGCCCATAACCAAACAAACGCAATAAACCGAGCTGCCAAATAACAGC
>NZ_LWGF01001180.1:0-660 GCF_001635355.1 Oleiphilus sp. HI0125 | reverse complement strand
GCTTCTTTTAAAACGCGTGATTACTTCCATTGCTAAAAAGCGTGGTATGCAAGCCACATTTATGGCGAAGCCGTACCTCGAAGAGGCAGGTAATGGCTTGCATATGCACTTAAGTTTGATGGACGAGTCGGGAACAAATGTGTTCGCGAGTGAACCCCCAACGGATAATCCTTTACTACAATACGCAGTTGCGGGCTTATTAGATATGGCAGATTCATGCCAAGCCTTGTGGAGCCCTAATGTGAATAGCTTTAAGCGTTTAGCTTCTCGCTCCTTTGCGCCTACAAGTAAAACGTGGGGTTACGACAATCGTTCCGTTGCTATGCGTATTCCTTCTGGAAGCCTGTCTTCGACTCGAATCGAGCATCGTATGGCTGGTGCGGATGCAAACCCTTATCTTGCAACGAGTGCGTTGTTAGCGGGTGTGTTTCATGGAATTACCGAAAAGATGACTGCTCCTGAGCCTGTC
Source organism: Oleiphilus sp. HI0125 (assembly GCF_001635355.1). Lineage (NCBI taxonomy): Bacteria > Pseudomonadati > Pseudomonadota > Gammaproteobacteria > Oceanospirillales > Oleiphilaceae > Oleiphilus > Oleiphilus sp. HI0125. The sequence continues at coordinate 191 of NZ_LWGF01001180.1, read as the reverse complement.
ACAGGTGATGCCTATAAGCAGGACCATCCTTGCGTTGCTGATAACCAAAGAGACTCTTTGAGATTGATGGAATCAGACCCACGCATTAGCGATTGGTTTGGTGCTGAGTTTATTCGCGTGTTTAGCGCAGTGAAATGGGATGATGTAAACATTTTTGAGCAGCAAATTAGTGCCTTAGAGCACGAATTATT
>NZ_LWGF01001179.1:0-821 GCF_001635355.1 Oleiphilus sp. HI0125 | reverse complement strand
CATGCATACGGTCATCGCATCAGAATGTACAGGCTGTGATCTGTGTATTGAGCCTTGCCCAGTCGACTGTATCGACATGGTTGAAGTAGACAATGGCATTGCAGGTTGGCACTGGTCAGCACCGCAGTCGTCGATCATAACGACAGATAAAGGTGCAGCATAATGGCAAAGCTTCGTATTGCGCATACTAATTCACGCACACTGCATGACTTTCACGGCGGTATACACCCTGAAGAAAACAAGACACAAAGTACCCAACTAGGTATACAAAAAACGAGTCTACCTTCGACACTCATCGTTCCGCTTCAACAACACGTAGGGAAGTCCGCAAAGGTCCTTGTGAACGCTGGCGACCGAGTTCTGAAAGGCCAATTAATTGCAGACGCAGATGGTGTAATCAGCGCCTGTGTGCACGCACCAAGCTCTGGTGTGGTTCGAGAAATAAGCGATCAAGCCATCGCACACCCATCAGGATTAAGCGCTCCATGTGTTGTCATTGATACCGACGGCGAAGATCAATGGTGCGAACTAGAAGCACATGAAGATTATCTAAATCTTGAGCGCGAAAAGGTCCTTAAGTGTATTCGTCGTGCGGGCGTTGCTGGCATGGGCGGAGCTGGCTTTCCAAGTGAAGTAAAACTCCACCCAGCAAACCAAAAGAAACTCAAATCATTGGTCATTAATGGTGTGGAGTGCGAGCCATATATCACCTCCGATGACATGTTAATGCGCACCTATGCCGACGAAATGCTACGCGGCATAGAGATCATGGCGCGCCTACTTGAGCCGCAACATATCGTATTAGCGATCGAAGACAACAA
>NZ_LWGF01001178.1:0-1120 GCF_001635355.1 Oleiphilus sp. HI0125 | reverse complement strand
AATCAAATAAGACGGAAACGACTTTAAATTCAGTACGCGAGAAATTAATCGTGGCAGCATTGGCGGGATTGACGGTACAGGGATAGATTGGCAGCCCGACAAAGCAAGTGCATCCTGAAATGCCACCCAATCTCTCGGTGCTACGTTATAGACGCCTCGCTTATGTTTTTTGTGCGCAAGCTCAATCGCATCGGCCATATCTTCAATGTGAATAAACTGCATGACAGGAGAGAAACCGAGTAAGCTAGGCGGACGTTTACTAGAAAGCAGTCGACTAATAGAGTTATTGACGCCAGGCCCGACGATATTACAAGGACGGAGAATCGTGATGTTTAAATCAGGATATTTCCAAAGGTAAATATTGGCGAGGTTTTCAAGCTCGACTGAATCTACCAAATCCTGCGTTAACTCTGCTGCTTTGAGTGGTGCAGACTCATCGATTAGTGCTGGGTTGTATGCGTCAGCACCATAAACATGAAACGTCGATAAAATAAGCACATGTCGAACACCGTATTTATGACTCAAATCCATGAGTTTTTGTGTGCCTAGTACGTTGGCGTTATAGCGACGCTGCATAGTGAGTTCGCTACTTTGGATACGGCCAAGGTGGATGACGTAGTCGAACTTGTAGGTTTTAAATAAATCTTCAAAGACGCGCTTGTTATAGTCCAGCTTATAGCTAGGAATATTATCGCTATGAAAGGTTTCTTTTCTAAAGTCGACGGCGATGATCTGACAGGATTTTCGCAATCGTTGAATCACCTGTTGAGCCAAAGCCCCCGCTGCACCGGTAACAAGAACAATCGGTTTGTTGCGCTTACTCGCTTGAGATTTAGTTGTTGTTTTACTCATTTAAAAAATACTTTTTCTCTGTTCTAGGCCTTTCGCGATGAGCTGCCCGATAGATTTTTTCACTTTTTCAACGCGTCGGATCACCTGATCTTCGGTGAGCTCTTCGTTTTCAAAATAAATTGGCTTACCAAAATTAAGGTGAACCTTTGCAGGAAAGATAAAGGGCAGGGCAACCGGTACATATGGCACACCCAGAAGTTTCGCTAATGGCTTTATATTTGCGATGGCAGGGATCGTTTCTTCACACCCCACGACACCCACTGGTACG
>NZ_LWGF01001177.1:0-15351 GCF_001635355.1 Oleiphilus sp. HI0125 | reverse complement strand
CTAATTCATTACCTCCTTAAAATCAGAGCTTTATAAGAGTAAGCAGTGATACCCGCCGCTCGCGCGGTTATCACAGCCGACCTGTAGATATAATTTGAACCTACACAACTCGACCTCTCGAAGCAGGTGCGATCAAAGCGTTAAGGTCTGCAATCTTCTTCGAAGCGGGCATGGTGAACTGCGAAGCACTAACAGCGGCTTTTGTCTAGTTCCGAGCATTACACTTTAAACAATAGATTGCCGCCTTCGCGGCAATGACGGACTGGAACGAAGGGATAACCCCGTCGAGCGCGCAAGCGATCCGGGTCGCCTTTGGGGTGTTGGGGTCTTTGGCGAGACAAAGACCCCGACCTGCCGTCGGCCAGCGCCGACAGGAAAAGAAGAGTTAAGTTAAAGCCATCCCAGAAAACGCCCAATGACAGGTATTATCTAGCCCCGTGCTTTCCGCCTAAACAATAGATGATGCGCTCCGCTTACCCTTCGGGCCGACCATTGGTCGTTCAACGCGCTAAAACGCTTTTGTCCCGCCTGCGCGGGAATGATAATGAATTGAGCTCAAAAATTGGTTAAAACTCAAAGCAAAGCGTCATGAAAGCAGCAAAGACAAGGTAAAAATGCGCGAAAACGCGGAGTTTATAAATCCATAAATATTCGCTTCGCTCACCCTACGGGCCGCACTAAAGTGCGTTCTGGCAAAGCCAGTGAGCAGTTTGAGCGCATATTTAACGCAGTATTTGCAATTGGAATAGCTTTGAATGAGTTTTTAAGCGCGGTGCTCAGAAGCTAAGTACTCCTCACTCTGCATCTCAAGCAATCGACTCTCGGTTCGCTCAAACTCAAAATTCAAACGACCACCTTCGTATAAGGCATGAATCGGCGCTGCAGCTGAAATAATCAGCTTTACGTTTCGATCATAGAATTCATCGATCAGATTGATAAAGCGTCGAGCTTGATCGTCATTCTCTGAGCCCATTGTTGGAACATCGCTCAAAATAACAGCGTGGAACTCGCGCGCGAGCTCGATGTAATCATTCTGACTTCTTGGGCCATCACATAGCTCCTTAAAGTCAAACCACACTACGTCATCAGCATGACGCAGAGCATTCAGCGGTCGCCCATTGATCGTCAACAACAGACCATGCTCACCCGCTTCTACTGCAAGTTGAGAGAAGTATTTCTCAAGATTGATATCTGCTTGCGCATCGAGAGGGTGATGGAATAGTTCAGCTTGCTGCAGAGTACGCAAACGATAGTCTGTTCCACCATCGACATTGACAACTTCGGTGTGTTTATTCACTAAGGCGATCGCTGGTAGGAAACGAGCTCTCTGCAAGCCGTCCTTATACAAGCCGTCAGGTACGATGTTTGACGTACAAACCAAACTCACACCGCGTGCAAACAAGGCTTCCATCAAGCCCGCAAGAATCATTGCATCACCGATATCAGAAACAAAAAATTCATCGAAACAAATGATGCGTGTTTCATCAGCTAAACGATCAGCAACAACCAATAGCGGGTCAGGCGTGTCGTTAAGCGTGGTCAGTTCAGCATGGACGCGCTGCATAAAGCGGTGAAAGTGAATACGCATCTTGCGATCAAAAGGTAGGCTTTCATAAAAGTTATCCATCAAGTAGGTCTTACCACGACCTACTCCGCCCCAAAAATACAAACCTTTTACGGGTTCGATATTCTTCTTTTTGAACTTCCCAAAAAAACGATAGGTTTTCTTTGCTCTTTGCTTCTCATCTTCGATCAGCGCGTCATACAAAGATTGCAGCTTTTCAACAGCCATACGCTGTGCTGGATCTTCCATAAATCCATCTTTTTGTAGATCACGTTCATATCGCTGAATAGGAGAAAGAGACGCTAAAGACATAAAACAACTCACCGTAAGGATTAAAGACAATCAAAGGATTGCAGCTACAATAAAAACGGCGCATATTCTGCCGTGATGCAAAGAGAAAGGCCAATATTTCTCATATTCTTGGAAAGCATACTGAGCAGTGTTGTCATGTAAGACAAAGGGTTTTAGTATCCAATCACGTCAATTAAAGAAACAAGCAGGTTATTTGTGACAGAAACGAGCATTCAAGTTATCGCAGCGTTAGGTTTATTTAGCTTAGGATTAGTTATCGGCGTTCTCGTGCAACGAAGCACTAAAGGCGATGGCCGAAAGATTGCTCGCCTCCAAGCAAAACTCAACGAAACCGAAGAACGCTTTACGCGTTATCAAGCCGATGTAACTGCCCATTTCATGGACACTGCACGCAAGGTGCAAACACTGAATAAAAGCTACAAAGACGTTCACGAACAACTTGCGAGTGGTGCTCGTAAGTTGTGCGAAGATGACGAGATAGAAAGCGTGTTATCGCTAAGCTTTAACGCAAGCAAAACGCCCTCTCACCGAGGCCACACGATCGACATAGCTAATAATGACGTTACACCACCAATGGATTACGCACCGAAAGATAAGCCTGAAGAAGAAGGTACGCTGTCTGAGGGTTATGGCTTTGAAGGGCAACAAAATACGCCTAATGAATTTAACGAAGATTTAGAGCAGCAATATAAAGGCGAAGAACAAAAACGCCCAACGTCTGACGCTTAAGCGTCAGACTGGATTATCGATATCAACAAAAACGAAATCGAGATCAAACTTATCCTGTAAATGCTCACCAAGCGCTTTTGCGCCATATCGTTCGGTAGCATGATGGCCAGCCGAGATATAAGCCACTCCCGTTTCACGCGCAATGTGCACAGTCGGTTCTGAAATCTCACCACTGATATATGCATCTACACCAAGCGCAACTGCCTTATCAATCATGCTCTGCGCACCACCGGTACACCAAGCAACCGTTTTGATTTCTTTATCTGAAGCACCAATACTCAGCGCATCACGTCCCAACACAGCGCTCACATGCTTAGTTAAATCGCTTAACACCATAGGTGTTGGTAGAGAACCCACTAACCCAACACTAAACTTATTATCTGGTTCCATCCCGCCGCTGGTTTCGAAACCAAGCAAACGACCTAACTCGGCATTATTGCCCAGTGCAGGATGCACATCTAACGGAAGGTGATACGCAAATAGATTAATATCGTGATCAAGTAAGGCCTTAATTCGATTGCGCTTAATACCCGTAATAGCCTCTGACTCACCTTTCCAGAAGTAACCGTGATGAACCAAGATCGCATCGGCGTTTTCTTTGATGGCAACATCAATTAGATCTTGAGACGCAGTCACACCACCGACGATTTTTGAAATCTGGCTAGCACCTTCGACTTGAAGACCATTTGGGCAATAGTCTCGAACACTCGAGATACTGAGAAGGTCTGCTAAATATTTCTCTAACTCAATACGTTCGATCATTTCTTGCCCTCCGAAATCCCTAAGCCAATGCTTTCTTAAGCGCCGCAATCATTTCTTCGTTTTGCTGGACAGTACCGACCGTTAATCGCAAACACTCAGCTAGTAGAGGATGCCCTCCATCCAAACACTTTATGAGCACGCCCTGAGTCTTCATTGCTTCAAAAACACTTCGTGCTCCACCATTACTGCAGCGCACGAGCACGAAATTCGCTTCGCTAGGGAAAACTTCCAGACCATCAATATCCGCCAAGGAAGCGAGTAACTCAGATCGAGCAGTCTTAAGCAACTCACATTGAGCCGCTAGTTTGTCATAGTGCTTGATAGCTAAACTAGCGCTGGCCTGTGTTAACACATTGATATTGTATGGCAAACGAAGCTTCTCAAATTCTTTAAGCCAATTACTGCTACCCACCATGAAGCCAAGACGCAAACCTGCTAAACCGACCTTCGAGAAGGTTCGCATTACAACAACATTTGGGTAACGCGACACGTAAGACAATAAGTCACTATCGGTAAATGCCATGTAGGCTTCATCAAGCACAACAAGGCCATTTGCGGCGTCGATAATCGCCTGCAAGTCTTCTTCAGAGAACACATTGCCTGTCGGGTTATTAGGCGCAGCTAAAAAGATAAGAGCTGGGTCATGCTCTTGAATTGCCGATAAGGTAGCGGCTAGATTAATTGAGAAATCGGCGTTCAGATCCACGCCAGTATATGGCACACCAACAAAAGCCGAGATCATTTTGTACATCACAAAACTTGGCTCAACTGCCAACACGCCACGTTCAGGTGTAGAAAGCGCCATAGCTAGGATTTGGATAATTTCATCGGACCCGTTACCAAGCAATATGTCCAAATCAAAACCCGATTGCTCTTGCAAAGCATCTAGCTTTAACAACTCGCGGATGCCTGCCTTTAACTCCGCGCAAGACGGATCAGGATAACGATTAACATCCAAACCTTTAAGTGTTTCGAACCATTCTTGTTGTAATTCACCGGGCCATAGATTGGGATTTTCCATGGCATCCATTTTCAACAAACCGGAAGAATCTGGAACATAATAAGAGTGCATCGCCCTGATTTCAGGTCGAACCAAGGTTTCAACAAGTGCTGCACTTTGAAGAGGAAGAGAATTAGACATATAACTACCTGCTTAAGGCTTGGCGTAGGCGTCGATCCTGTCATCACGACGCCCTATCAAATTTATTCTTTAATACGATATTCCGCAGAACGTGCGTGCGCTTCAAGACCTTCTCCGCGCGCCAATACAGACGCTACCTTGCCTTGATCACTCGCCCCTTGCTCAGAGAAGTAGATCAACGATGAGCGTTTCTGGAAGTCATACACACCTAGAGGAGATGAAAAACGCGCGGTTCCCGAAGTTGGTAGAACGTGGTTTGGCCCGGCGCAATAATCGCCTAAGGCCTCAGCCGTATAACGCCCCATAAAGATCGCCCCTGCATGCTTAATATGCTGAGCTAAGGCTTCTGGATCTTCAACCGACAACTCTAAGTGCTCTGGCGCGATGGTGTTACTAACTTCAGCCGCTTGCTCAAGAGATTCAACCTGAATTAATGCCGCTCTATCCTCGATGGATGCACGAATAATATCTTTGCGCTCCATGCCATCGATTAGCTTATTGATACTAGATTCGACAGCATCGAGATAATCAGCATCGTCTGAGATCAAAATTGATTGCGCATTTTCGTCGTGTTCTGCTTGAGAGAACAGATCCATCGCAATCCAATCAGGGTCGGTCTTACCGTCACAAATAACAAGAATCTCGGAAGGACCTGCGATCATATCAATACCGACTTGGCCAAAGACTTCACGCTTCGCTGTGGCAACAAAGATGTTTCCTGGGCCAACAATTTTATCAACCGCTGGAATCGTCTCTGTACCATACGCTAATGCTGCAACAGCTTGTGCACCACCGATCGTGAATACGCGATCTACGCCACAGACAGCTGCAGCCGCCAGCACAAGCTGATTCACCTCGCCGCCTGGAGTAGGCACCACCATCACGACTTCTTCAACACCAGCAACCTTCGCTGGAATCGCATTCATCAACACAGATGATGGATAAGCCGCTTTACCACCCGGAACGTACAATCCAGCACGATCTACAGGCAAAACTCGTTGACCAAGTTTGGTACCATCCGCCTCAGTAAATTCCCAAGAACTGCCACCCTGCGCTTGTTTTTCATGATAACTACGTACACGCGCTGCAGCTTGTTGCAGAGCTTCGCGTTGATCCGTAGGCAAGCCTTCTAAAGCTTCTTGCAAACGAGATTGAGGCATTTCAAGTTCTGACAATGCGCTAGCTCCAACTTGATCGAAGCGATTCGTCAACTCAAGAACAGCTTCGTCGCCGCGCTTACGCACATCTGAGATAATATCTTTAACTGTACGATGCACAGACTCATCAAGCGCCTCATCCCAAGCGACTAGATCTGCCAGCTTGTCATTAAAATCCGAATCTTTCGAACTTAAGCGTTTGATAGTTAACATAAAATCTCCAAAAACAACTTCTATTTCTCAACAACTACAGGCGTTTTTCAACAGCCTTTGCAAGCAACTCAATAATTGGTTGGATTTGTGCGTGCTTCATTTTCATAGACGCACGATTAACAACTAAGCGAGTACTAATATCGTGAATATGTTCGCGTGGCTCTAGACCATTGGCTTTGAGCGTGTTTCCTGTATCGACGATATCAACGATCTCATCAGCAAGATCAAGTATCGGAGCGAGTTCCATTGCACCATACAATTTAATTATGTCGGCTTGAACGCCCTGTTCCGCGTAAAACTTCTTCGCCAAATTAACGAACTTCGTTGCAACTCGAATTCGACCGGCTGGCGTGTCTTCGCCTTTCTTACCGGCTGTCATCAAACGACACTTAGCAATATGCAGATCTAAAGGCTCATACAAACCTTCAGCGCCGTGCTCCATTAGCACGTCTTTACCTGTCACACCGATATCAGCACCACCATACTGAACATAAGATGGAACATCAGTCGCGCGAATAATAATGAACTTAATATTTTCTACCGTTGTATCAAAAATTAGCTTACGACTAGAGCTTAAGTCCTCTAGAGGCTCAACACCCGCTTCCGCTAACAACGGTAAGGTTTCTTTCAAAATACGCCCTTTAGATAGAGCGATGATCAATGAATCAGACATTCTTTAAATCCGCTATGCAATCAATAAAACCGAGCATTAACCCGGTAGACGCTGGATTTTACCGCCCAGCAATTGCAGTTTTTCTTCAATACATTCGTAACCACGATCGATGTGGTATATGCGATCAACTAAGGTGTTTCCATCAGCCAGTAATCCTGCGATTACAAGACTTGCAGAAGCACGCAAATCTGTTGCCATAACCGGCGCTGCATGAAGTTTTTCAACGCCTGTAATAATCGCAGTGTTGCCTTCGACCTTAATATCAGCGCCCATACGCTGTAGCTCTTGCACGTGCATGAAACGATTTTCAAAAATTGTTTCGGTAATTGAGCCTGAACCTTCAGCGACGCAATTCATTGATACGAATTGCGCTTGCATATCCGTGGGAAAAGCAGGATAAGGCGCTGTTTTAACCGAAACTGCTTTCGGACGTTTACCCTTCATATCTAGTTCGATCCAGTCTTCACCCGTTGTGATTTCTGCACCCGCTTCTTCAAGCTTAACTAATACAGCATCTAGTAAATCTGCTCGTGTATCTTTTAGTTTAACGCGACCGCGTGTTGCTGCTGCTGCAACGAGGTATGTTCCAGTCTCTACACGATCCGGCATTACGTCATAATGCGTGCCTTTTAGGCTCTCGACACCTTCCACTTCAATAACATCAGTACCATGGCCTGTGATCTTGGCACCCATTGCGATCAAGCATTCTGCCAAATCGACAACTTCTGGCTCTCTCGCAGCGTTTTTCAGGATCGTTTTGCCTTCAGCAAGCGCAGCAGCCATTAATAAGTTTTCAGTACCTGTTACGGTGATGACATCGAATACGATGGTTGCGCCTTTCAAGCGTCCGTTTGAGCTTGCCTTGATATAGCCATCTTCAACTACTATATCCGCACCCATTGCCTGCAAACCCTTGATGTGCAGATCAACAGGTCGACTACCAATTGCACATCCGCCTGGTAACGAAACGTGTGCTTTACCGAAATGAGCTAACAAAGGACCAAGCACCAAGATAGAGGCGCGCATAGTTTTGACTAGATCATAGGGCGCAGTTAAGTCTTGAATCGTTGTCGCATTGACTTCGACGCTCAATTTCTCGTCAATCAATAACTCAACACCCATACGTCCCATCAATTCAATCATCGTGGTGATGTCATGAAGATGTGGCAAGTTGCCAATCGAAACAGGTTCATCGGCGAGCAAAGTTGCCGCGAGAATTGGTAAGGCTGCGTTTTTTGCGCCAGAGATGCGAATTTCGCCATCTAACGCGACACCGCCGCCAATCATTAATTTATCCATAGTTGCCTTGTCGTTTTAACTCGAATCGCTTAGCTGTTTTGTTCAGCCCATTCTTCAGGAGTGTAGGTTTGCATAATCACCGCGTGGATCGTTCCATCAACGATATGAGCATTTAAACATCCGTAAACGAGTTGTTGCCTTTTTACTTTATTGAGGCCTGCGAACTCTTGACCAACAGCTCTGAGCTGATAGTGATAACCATCTGTTTCAACAACGACATCCATTTCAGGGTATTGCGCTTTGACGAGCGCTTCAACTTCGCTTGCTTGCATACAAACAACCTGTAAATCTTAAAAATATAGAGAAGAATCGGCCGCGTATGATACAGGATTCACCGCAAGCACTAAAGAAGAAGCTAAGAATTTAGCTTTAAAAGAAAAGAAAGGCCTAATGGCTGAAAATAAACTCCATGCCGCCTACTCGCGCCATATCGAATAAACGAGACGGAGCATTAACAAAATTAAGCTCAACACCGCATTGCTTTGCCGTGCGCAAGAGGCACAAACAGAGTGAAAGTACTTCACTATTGAATGTGGTCAGGTTTTCTAAATTAAGCGACATTGCTGCTGCAGAAGAGGATTTAACATACTCTTCAAGCTGCGTTCTCGCTTCAATAGTTTGTCCACGATCAAACTCGCCGCTTAATACAAGCTCACTATCTGACATCGAAACCTGAAACATTAGCTCTCTTGCACCTCAGCCTGACTTGCAACAACTTCATCTACATCAATATTTAAATCGACTGACCAGTTGGCAATAACCTCATCTACGTCTCCTTTGCGCAAACGCATTTGAGCTTCGAACTTATCTCTGAAAGCCAAACCTATATTGATACCAAAAACAATAACGTTCTCCATCAACCATTGATCGCTTTTGTTTTTGTACATTGAATACGTTACTGGGTAGACATTTCCGCTTTGCGTAATCACTTCCATATCGACGGAAGCACGCTTATCACTGCGAGGATTCATCGTTGCCTTAACCACCTTCATATTGAAGGATCCTTGCTCGATAATAGCTCTCGTATAAGTCTGAAATAAACTTGACTTAAAAGCTTCGACAAAGCGATTACGCTGATCTTTATCTGCACGTTTTGCATATTTTCCCATCACGCGCGCAGCAATTCGACGAAAATCGATAATACCACTGACAGCCTTTTCCATGTTCGCGTAGAACACTTCTGGGTTTGTTTCGTAACCCTCTTTTTCCGCTTCAAAGGTCGCCAATATCTGAGCAACATTTTGCTCAACCGCTTGCTTTACAACATCCGATTCATCCGCATGAACCTTAGCTGTGAACATGGCAACGAGAAGGAAAACAACACCCGCCAATCGTGCACTAAACATATTTTCTCTCTTAAATGTCTGCTTGACCCGATGCGAATGCACCGATCAATTTTTCAAGATTTAAGGCTGACTGCGTATCAAAAATAGTATCGCCGTCTTGCAGATACTCTTCATCAGCACCAACACTTATTGCGACAAACTTATCTCCTAACAACCCAGAGGTTTGAATTGACGCAACACTATCAGTCGTCAAGTTATCGACTTCGGCGTAAATTTCCATTTCCACCAAAGCCATTGCAGATTCTTTATCAAGACTTACATCGCTCACGCGACCTATCGCCACACCAGCCATCGAGACACGTCCACGAACAGACAGACCACCCAGGTCATCAAATTGGGCATAGACTCGGTAAGAGTCTTTTTGTGAATCGAGCGACAGACCACTAACTTGCAATGCGAGAAACATCAGAGCGGCCATTCCTGCGACCATAAACAATCCCACAACTAATTCGACTGATTTGTTATACATACATATTCTCTTTTAGTTCCATCAAAGCGATCTTTACAGACCACCGAACATTACTGCAGTAAGCAGAAAGTCTAGACCAAGGATAGCTAATGACGAATAAACGACCGTTTTGGTCGTCGCATTACTAATTCCTTCAGAAGTTGGAATCAGATCATAACCTTGAAAAACCGCGATCCAAGTTACAACCAAACCAAACACTACAGCTTTTATCATGCCGTTGACCACGTCAGCATCAAACTCAACTGCCGACTGCATATTTGACCAGAACGCACCATCATATACGCCTAACCAGTCGACACTCACAAGCATCCCACCGAAAATCCCAACTGCGCTAAAAATTGCAGCTAGTATTGGCAAAGACATAAAACCCGCCCAAAAACGCGGTGCAATAATATGACGCATCGGGTCAACACCCATCATTTCAAGACTCGATAACTGCTCCGTTGCTTTCATCAACCCGATCTCTGCCGTTAAAGCAGAACCAGCTCGCCCAGCAAAAAGAAGCGCAGTCACGACAGGCCCCAACTCCCTTACAAGTGTTAACGCGACCATTTGCCCTACCGCTTGCTCTGAGCCGTAGTCCACCAAAATGCTATAACCCTGAAGGCCGAGAACCATGCCGATAAACATGCCAGACACAATGATAATAATGAGAGAGAGCACCCCGACCTGATAGAACTGTTTCACCAACAGCCCCACCCCTTTACGAGTGAAACTTAAACCCATAATGGCGCGTAATAAAAACACACCCGAACGGCCGAGCGCCGAAATAAATTCAATACCTGTACGCCCGAGCTTTTGAATGGACTTAACCACGACCACCCCCTAAACCGAGCAGGTCCGAATCATCTACACCGAGCAAGTCATCTTTATAATCTCGCGCAGGAAAATGAAATGGCACAGGTCCATCAGGCAAACCGTTAACAAACTGCTTAACCAATGCAGAATCTGAACGACGCAATTCTTCAGGAGAGCCCGCTCCAATCACTCGACCATCGGCAATAACAATTGCGTGATCACAAATACTCAATGACTCAGCAATATCATGAGAGACAAGAACACTCGTGAGACCTAGGGTGTCGTTTAATAAACGAATTAGCTGCACAAGAACTCCCATTGCGATCGGATCCTGCCCCGCAAAAGGCTCGTCATACATAATTAAGGCAGGATCAAGAACGATTGAACGCGCGAGAGCAACACGACGAGTCATACCTCCAGAAAGCTCTGAAGGCTTCATATCACGCGCACCACGCAAACCCACAGCATTGAGCTTCATGATCACGATGTCACGAATCATATCCTCAGGAAGTTTAGTGTGGGCACGCAAAGGAAACGCGACGTTTTCATAGACGGTCAAATCAGAAAAAAGCGCCCCACTCTGAAAAAGCATGCCCATTTTGGCGCGCGCTTTAAATAACTCGTCGCGACCTAAGGTTTGGAAGTCTTGGCCATCTACCAATACTCGACCACCCTCTGGTCGCAGCTGACCACCAATGAGCTTGAGGAGTGTTGTTTTACCAATACCACTAGGCCCCATAATCGCCGTCACTTTTCCTCTCGGAATGCTCAGACTGAGGCCATTAAAGATTTTTCTATACCCGCGGGAGAAGCTAAGATTTTCGACTTCTATATAGGAGGACAAGCGATTTCCTAATTTATTCTAGTGTTCCTTTGAGGCGTCTGATTGTAGCGACCTCAAGAAAGCATTTACAAGTAAAAACTAAACAAAGCAATTACAGGTCTTATTACTTGCACTGTACCGGTAAGTCTCGCAAAATGCGCGCTTTAACAAAACCTTATAAGAGCAATACCCATTGTTAGTATTCAGTTTAGCCGTAATTATCGGTTTGATAATTTTAATTTGGAGTGCGGACAAATTTGTTGAAGGTGCGGTAGCCACGGCACTCAACCTTGGCATGACACCGATGCTTGTTGGTCTAACCATCGTCGCATTTGGCACATCCGCTCCCGAGCTTATCGTATCAGGCATGGCAGCCCTCGAAGGAGCCAGCACACTCGCCGTTGGAAACGCTTTCGGCTCCAACATTGCGAACATAGCACTAGTGCTCGGTGTAACTACGCTCATTTCTGCTATTCCGATTAAGCTCGGAATACTAAAAATTGAACTACCTATACTTTTGATCGCAACAGCGCTCGCAACGATTGTCATCATCGACGGCCTGCTCGATTTCAACGATGGCTTGATCCTTATTGGCATACTCCTCATCTCGCTCATCGCACTCGCTAAACTCTCTTCCTCTTCTTCAGAATTACCTGAGGAAGTACAAGACAATGAACCCATGGCTCAAACCAAAGCGATCACGATTTTGGTCGGAAGCATTGCAGCCCTTATCTTAAGTTCAAGAATGCTCGTTTGGGGGGCAAGTGGCATAGCAAGTTCGCTTGGAATTAGCGATTTGATCATCGGTTTAACCATTGTCGCGATAGGTACAAGCTTGCCCGAATTAGCGGCATCGATTGCTAGCGCATTGAAGGGTCACCATGACCTTGCTCTTGGCAATATCATCGGCTCTAACTTATTTAACCTACTCGCAGTGCTAGCCATCCCAGCACTGATTGCACCGCCATTTATCGAGCAAGCAAACTTGATTCGCGACTATGGATTCATGTTCACGCTCACTTTCGGCCTTGCTCTTGTATGTTTTATCAACCACCTCTTTAAACGAGAGAAAATTGGAAAACTTGCCGGCACAGTGATGCTAAGCAGCTATATTATCTACCTATTCGTTCTTTATCAGGATTCAGCCAGCACAATTGCATGAATTATATAGACTCTGGAAAACGTACAATTGAAATCGAGCGCGATGCAGTAAACGCTTTGCTCGAACGAATCGATAGCTCATTCGAAAAAGCTTGTGAGTTAATGCTTCAGTGCTCTGGCCGAATTGTTGTGACAGGCATGGGCAAATCAGGTCATATCGCCAACAAAATTGCAGCCACTTTAGCAAGCACAGGCACACCTGCATTTTTCGTTCACCCCGGTGAAGCAAGCCATGGCGATCTAGGCATGATCACCAAACAAGATGTTGTGCTTGCCATTTCTAACTCGGGCCAGACGGAAGAAGTGGTAACTATTCTTCCTCTAATCAAACGCATGGGCGCGCCACTCATCAGCATGACAGGCAAGCAAAGCTCCGCACTCGCGACAGCTAGTGATGTTTCATTAGATATAAGCATCAGCAAAGAAGCTTGCCCCCTGGGACTTGCCCCAACATCAAGTACAACCGTGACGCTAGCCCTTGGTGACGCGCTTGCTGTTGCACTTCTTGAAGCTAGAGGCTTTTCAGAAGAAGACTTTGCCTTCTCTCATCCAGGCGGAAGCCTTGGGCGTAAGTTGCTATTGACTGTGGAGCAACTGATGCACACAGGTGACAGAATTCCAGAAGTCAGCCCTGCTACACCCCTGACCGAAGGGCTATTTGAAATATCGGATAAAGGCTTTGGCCTCACAGCGATTGTGAATGATGCTAAAGAGATTCAAGGCCTCTTCACAGACGGCGACCTTCGACGCGCCTTTGATGACAAGCTAGATCTTCACAACACAGAGATCTCAAAAGTAATGACCAAGAACTGCAAAACGATTCAGTCTAAGGCGCTCGCCGCCGAAGCATTGCAAGTCATGGAAGAATACAAGATCACAGGGCTTTTGGTATCTGATGAAGAGAACAAACTAGTTGGCGTGATCCATATGCACGACCTTTTGAAAGCGGGTGTCGTATGAACCATTCAATAAACGAAGCAGCGAAAAATGCTGCAAACAAGATCAAACTTTTAGGTCTCGACGTTGATGGCGTATTAAGCGACGGAAAAATTGTTTTTTCTGCTCAAGGCGACGAGCTAAAAGCGTTTTGCACACTCGACGGCCACGGCATTAAGCTCCTCCAACAAAACGGTATTGAAGTTGCCATTATTACGGGCAGGAACTCGCCTCTTGTCGCCCGCAGAGCAAGAGACTTAGGTATCAAGCATTTAGTTCAAGGACGCGAAGACAAAAAGATTGCACTTGATGATATTCGCCAAGAATTGGGACTCGACTGGGAGCAATGCGCCTATATGGGAGATGATTTGCCTGACCTATCTGCCATCAAGCACTGCGGCCTTGGCATCACCGTCCCGAACGCGCATAGCTTTGTGAAAGAACATGCAGACATGTGCACACAAACAAGCGGAGGCCATGGCGCCGTAAGAGAGGCATGCGACTTCATACTATCAGCGCAAGGTTTACTCGACGACATTCATCAATCATTTTTAAAAAAGTGATATGAGCAAAACCTTTAAACGATCAAAATTCTCATTATTGGCGGTCATCTTACTGGTCGGGGTAAGCCTGTTCTACACCAGCGACATTACACAAACTGAGACGCCAGAACTATTCAGCAATGAAAAGAAACCTTTTGCTTTCGCTAACAATACCTACCTACGGGAATTCGGAGAATCAGGCGAACTAGAACTAGAAGTCAAAGCAGATAAGTCTCTCTACTTTAAAGATGATGCCCTGATTACGACAGAATCTCCAACCATTTGGTATACCAATGAGCAAGGCGACAAATTAAGACTTAACGCAGAATCAGGGCAATTTAACGCCGATACTGGAAACCTATATCTAGAGGATCGGGTCAAGCTTTCTCGTACTAGCTCAGAAGGACAAATCACAACAATCCTTACCCAAGACCTGAATATCGATACACGCAATGACTTTATATCTACTGATCGCGAAGTTAGTATTACTCAGGATAAAAGCACGCTTAAATCTATCGGATTAGAAGCATCGCTCAACGATCGAAAAATCGAACTCTCTCAACGCGTTAGAGGTATTTATGACTTGGCGAATTAATAGCCTAGCTCTAGTCACTTTATTTTTACTCACTGCCACGCACAATGCTCACAGCATTGACGTAGATCGAACCCAACCTATTGAAATTGAATCCGACAGTGCCGTGATCGATGATTCACAGGGTTTTTCGACCTATCGCGGCAACGTTATCATTCGCCAGGGTTCGACAACACTCACCGCAGATAACATCAGTGTTTTTGCTCGTGAACGCGCCGTAACACAAATCATTGCGAATGGTACACCCGCGACATTCAAGCAAACAGACGCCAGTAGCAATATTCAAAACACCAGCGGCCAAGCTGAACAAATCACGTATAAAGCAAAAGATGCTGTTTTGATTTTTAACGGCAACGCCACACTCGCCCAGGACACCAATTCGTTTTCCGGAAATCGCATTGAATACGACATCATGGACAAAGCAATTCGCGCCAAAGGGGATCAAGATAGTGGCAAACGAGTGAAGATTCAGTACTTCCCTCAAGCATCTGAGCCTTCAAGTGAAAACTCCGATTCACAAACCAACGACAATCTAGACCAAGCGAATCCTAATGAAGACACTTCAAGCTAAGCATCTTGCTAAAGCCTACAAAAAACGACAAGTTGTTATCGACGTATCGCTTGAAATCAAAACAGGACAAATTGTTGGCTTGCTTGGTCCGAACGGCGCGGGTAAGACTACCTGCTTTTACATGATCGTTGGCCTAGTATCCAAGGATAAGGGCCAAATCCTCATTGATGACAGAGACATTAGCAACATGCCAATGCATGGGCGCGCAAAAGCCGGTATTGGTTACTTACCACAAGAAGCATCAATATTTCGAAAACTTACTG
>NZ_LWGF01001176.1:0-557 GCF_001635355.1 Oleiphilus sp. HI0125 | reverse complement strand
TCGCCTAGCTAACGCGTCATGATCACGGTCGTAGCCACCACCAATCACTGTAGCAACTGGAATCGCTCGATCTAGACAATGCTCAAGCACTAAGTCGTCTCGTGCGCGAATCCCTTCCAGCGAAATATTAAGGTTCCCCAACGCATCGCCTTTCCATACATCAACGCCTGCATCGTATAAAACAATGTCGGGTTGAAAGTGTTCGAGCAACCGCACGAGCGTTTGCTCAACGATATGGAGGTACTCCATGTCACGCATCCCAACGGAGAGGCCGACATCCAAATCGCTTTCCTGCTTGCGGAATGGAAAATTCTTTTCACAATGCACGGAACAACAAAATATCTGCTCATCTTCCTGCAGTATGGCTGCGGTACCATCGCCCTGATGCACATCGCAATCGAAGATCAAGACACGTTGAACTTGCCCTCGAGCAACTAAAGTGCGACTCACAAACGCGAGATCGTTAAGCAAACAGTACCCAGAGCCAAAGTCATAATGCGCATGGTGTGTTCCACCCGCCAAATGCACGCCTACGCCAAACTCTATGGCTAATTCGG
>NZ_LWGF01001175.1:0-581 GCF_001635355.1 Oleiphilus sp. HI0125 | reverse complement strand
TAACGTCATCCAACTCACGCGCAATGGTTGACGCGGTCGTTTCTCCCACTTCCCTTATTCCGAGCGCATAGATAAATCGGGATAATTCGATCTGCTTTGAGGACTCAATCGCTGAAATTAAGTTCTCAGCGCTTTTTTGCCCCATACGCTCCAACAGCACGAGGTTAGGAGTATTTAAATCAAAAATATCGATCGGCGATAGCACAAACTCTTTATCGACAAGCTGGTCAACCAATTTATCGCCCAAGCCATCAATATCAAATGCCTTTCGCGATACAAAGTGCTTAATTGATTCTTTGAGCTGCGCGGGACAAAGCATCGCGCCAGAACATCTGGCGATACTGCCTTCTTGCTCAATCTCTGACGAACAAACAGGGCAATGACTAGGCAGCTCGATATTTCTTCCGAAGGCTCCCGCACCTATTCGAGCGGCAACTTTAGGAATCACATCTCCCGCTCGCTGAATCGCAACACGATCGCCAATCTTGATCCCCAAACGTGCAACTTCATCCATATTATGAAGTGTCGCATTACTTACCGTCACACCACCCACAAAAACGGGGCTCAAACGCGCAACAGGT
>NZ_LWGF01001174.1:0-646 GCF_001635355.1 Oleiphilus sp. HI0125 | reverse complement strand
CTCACCGTGAACAATCTCTACAAGGCGCAATGCGTCTTGTTCCATGTCTATCACAATTTCGTCAACACGTCGTAGGAAATAACGGTGGAAGATCAATGCTGGAATAGCGACAGTCAAACCGGCTGCCGTCGTAATCAGTGCTTCCGAAATACCACCTGCAAGCGCTGCAGCGTTACCAGCACCCTCTAATTGTAATTGAGCAAAAACCTTGATCATACCGATAACGGTTCCTAACAAACCAAGTAGGGGCGTGATCACAGCTACAGTACCAAGACCCGTTAAGAAACGTTCCATTTCATGCACGACATGGCTCGCTTCTTCTTGAATGCTTTCTTTCATGACTTCGCGGCCATGTTTCGCATTCACTAGACCCGCAGCTAAAATTCGGCCGATCGGCGCAGCTTCTTTCAATTCACGAAGCTTTTTAGAGTCTAATTCTTTGCGTTTAATCCAGCCCCACAAATCATTAACAAGCGCTTTCGGAGCGAGGCGATTAGCACGTAAAGTCCAGAATCGTTCAATAATAATTGCTAAGGCTAAAACAGAACAAAGCAATAGCGGGAACATAATAATCCCACCGGGCTTTAATAGATCTAACACAGAGGTTCTCCTAAGAAGCGAGGCCGCTTTAATTTTTTTATAACAG
>NZ_LWGF01001173.1:0-790 GCF_001635355.1 Oleiphilus sp. HI0125 | reverse complement strand
AGTTGATGAGCTACTTGAAGAGCCTGTTTTGCGTAACAGTCAGTTGGGACATTACACCAACTATATGAACTTGCTAGACATGAGTGGCTTAGCCATTCCAACAGCCTTCACGGATCAAGGTTTACCTTTTGGCGTGACTTTAGTGGGCCCTGCCTTTGCTGATCGTGCATTGCTGTCCATCGCTAAACGCTTTGAGACATTGTTTGATCTTCCACTCGGCGCTTCAGATTTATCTCGCGAGCGCACAGAAGCCGCACAGGTATCGACAACACAGACGGTAGATGTACTTGTATGTGGTGCGCATTTGGAGGGCTTGCCATTGAACTGGCAGTTGAAGGAGCGCAAGGCAGTACTGAAGTTAAAAACACAAACCGCACCTGGATATCGAATGTATGCACTTGCTGGTGGGCCTCCATTTAGACCTGGCCTAGTGTTAGATGAAGAAAAAGGGGCTGCCATTGATGTCGAGATTTGGACTGTGCCCTCTGAACAGTTTGGGAGTTTTGTTGCAGGAATACCTGCGCCCTTAGGCATTGGTAAGGTCAAACTGGCAGATGGTTCGTTTGTTAGCGGATTCATTTGCGAACCTTACGGTTTAGAAGGCGCCGAAGAAATTACGCAGCTTGGCGGCTGGCGTGCTTACATGGCGACAAAATAAGCCTAGCCTGATCATTTTTTGATTAGGCTCTGGATGTTTTGGTATGTCAGGCAACCATTATGCAAGCTTCACGACAAGGCCAAAACTGTTATCTCATCGTAAGCTCACTCATACTAGTAAAAGTTCAATGTT
>NZ_LWGF01001172.1:0-905 GCF_001635355.1 Oleiphilus sp. HI0125 | reverse complement strand
CTCGTATACGCACCTGTTATATTTCTAACCTACTGTTTTTATTGTCGTTTTAACGAAACCTAGGCGACAAAACGAGCACAATATTATTATCAAAGGGATAAAAACGAGCAAAGTTTCTGTTTTCTTATTATCATGCCAAGTCCTTTTTTNAAATCAATTCAAAATGAAATTCGATTGCGTGGTTACAGCTACAAAACTGAGAAGTCTTACCTCGGTTGGATAAGACAATTCATCTACTTCAATAATAAACAACACCCCCAAAATCTTGGCACTGAAGAAGTAAAGTCATTTTTGACCTTCTTAGCAGTCGATCGACATGTAGCAGTAAACACACAAAAGTCAGCTCTTAACGCTCTTGTATTTATGTATGACAAAGTTCTGAAGCAGCCACTTGGGGAAATTGGATTTACATTAGCGACGAAGCAACGCAGTCTGCCTCTTGTTTTGTCTGAACTCGAAGTCCAAACAGTCCTAAAACAACTCAAAGACGGAAACAAACTAGCTGTTGCACTAATGTATGGGAGTGGGTTAAGAGTTTCTGAGTGCCTAAATCTTCGATTACACGATATCGACTTTGATCAAAACGCTCTGAGAATCATTAATTCAAAAGAAAATAAAGATCGAGTTACTCTGCTTAGCCCACGATTATTTGGCGCGGTACGTCAACTAATTGAACAAGCCATAGTAGTTCAAAAGAACGACAATTTATTAGGGATAGGAAGTTCCATGCCTCCGGCTTTAGGGAGGAAGTATCCAAATGCTTTTCGATCACCAGGTTGGGCGTTCCTTTTTCCTTCTACAACAACCTGCCTCCACCCGATCTCTAAGATAGAATGCCGGCATCATCTTCACCCTTCTGTAATTCGCAAAGCGCTAAAACTAGCCGTATCGCAAGCAGGTATCTT
>NZ_LWGF01001171.1:0-1169 GCF_001635355.1 Oleiphilus sp. HI0125 | reverse complement strand
GAGAAGTACAACAAGGTTATCGATATTTGGTCGCGTGCTAACGATAAGGTAGCAAAAGCGATGATGGATACCTTAGGTAAAGATGATGTTGTTGACCGTGAAGGTAATACGGTTCAGCAAGATTCGTTTAACTCAGTATTTATGATGGCCGACTCCGGTGCTCGTGGTTCTGCAGCGCAGATTCGTCAGCTAGCAGGTATGCGTGGCTTGATGGCGAAACCAGATGGCTCGATCATCGAGACACCAATTACGGCTAATTTCCGTGAAGGTCTAAACGTACTTCAGTACTTTATCTCAACGCACGGTGCACGTAAGGGTCTTGCCGATACTGCACTGAAAACAGCGAACTCTGGTTACTTAACACGTCGTCTTGTAGATGTTGCTCAAGACCTTGTTGTTACTGAAGATGATTGTGGTACTGAAGAAGGTCTATTGATGACGCCAATGATCGAAGGTGGCGACGTTGTTGTGCCACTTGGTGATCGTGTTCTTGGTCGAATCACTGCGAAGGATGTTTTTGCTCCAGGTAATGACGAAGATGTAGTTATGCCGCGCGGCACTTTCTTGGACGAGAAGCAAATTGATCTTCTTGAATCTGCAGGTGTTGATGAGGTTTGGGTTCGCTCTGCAATTACATGTGATACTCGCCATGGTATTTGTGCGAAGTGTTACGGTCGCGATCTCGCTCGTGGTCACGTCGTTAACCGCGGTGAGGCGGTAGGTGTTATCGCTGCTCAATCGATTGGCGAGCCAGGTACGCAGTTAACGATGCGTACGTTCCACATCGGTGGTGCTGCATCGCGAGCTTCTGCAGTAGACAATATTCAGGTTAAACACGGCGGTTCTGTACGTCTTAATAACATGAAGAGTATTGAACGTACCGATGGCAACTTAGTTGTTACCTCACGTTCTTCTGCACTTTCTGTTGCGGATGAACATGGCCGTGAGCGTGAGTTCTATAAGCTTCCTTACGGTGCTGTGTTGACTGTGAAAGACGGCGATACCGTTGATGCTGGTCAAGTGGTAGCTAAGTGGGATCCGCACTCACACCCAATCATTACAGAGCAAGCAGGTAAAGCGCAGTTTGTTGGTATGGAAGAAGGTATTACCGTTCGTACCCAAACTGATGAGTTAACTGGCTTATCTAATATAGAGATTATTGATCCAAA
>NZ_LWGF01001170.1:0-1076 GCF_001635355.1 Oleiphilus sp. HI0125 | reverse complement strand
TTTCTGTGCAAAACCCAATGGGGCTTTTTCCGATCAATCGAAGCCTCGTCATTGCATGTACAGAGTTTAAAACCACTCGAAGAATTACACATATACCGCCCTCATTCGTTTTGGTCATTAACAGATACTACAAGTCAATACGACCAATAGTGTCGCCAAATCACATTTGATCGCAGGCTTCGTGATAAATATCCAAAAGGTTCCGTCCTTGATAATACCAATAACGAGCTGGCTGAAGAGGTCTATCAGTATCTAACAAACGTTTGGTTAACGCTGTTAAGGACAAGTCTTCTCCCTGATAACGCACCTGACGACCACTAATAACCTCACACTCCGCTTCATTATTGTAAAAACGAAGTATCGAGCTTTCAGGGATACCAATATCTAAGTAATTAATGACAGGCCGTCTACTTTTTAAACGCTTGCTTGCGGATTCGGATTCCTTATCAACAGCATCTGCTTCTGCCTGTATGGAGGGAGTTACGTCTTCAACTACTAAAAGTTCTAGTAAGGCTATAGCTTGGTCAGCCTCAATCTCAAAAAACTCTCGACTGAGATTCAAACGGTAAGGACCAAATGCTTGATGAAAAGCTCTCTCAACCTTGTGCTCATCATCTACTCGTCCTGCAAAAGCACACTCGAAAGGAACGGGCACACCTGTGGTATAAAGCTCTGATAATCTAGCATCTACCGATGCTCGAGACGTTTTCCCTATCTTCACTAATCCTGGCATTGCCGGATTGGTAAGAACATAAACAATACCTAGATGCTCCCGCATACACTATTCCTTAACTTTCGATGCCGATGACACTTTAGAGCCACACAAATAAACTCAACTTCAACTATATTCGAGATTAATCTAACGGGCCACTAGCGAGCTATAAAAGGCTTAACATGGAAATATTGATTACTGTCGTTGCAACGATAGCAATAACACTACTTATCAAACGACACTGCCGAAAAAACCTCGAGCGCCTTGCTGCCAACACGATAGTTATTTCTGAAGAAGACCGAGCCGCTTACGAGGCATACAGAAGAAACGTAATGAGATTCTATTGTACCGATGGAACAAAGCT
>NZ_LWGF01001169.1:0-921 GCF_001635355.1 Oleiphilus sp. HI0125 | reverse complement strand
GAGGACCAGTCCCTTCAATCACACCTGTGAACATAGGCGAACGATCAAAGCCTGAACGAATGATGTCATGGGTACGCTCATTGGTATGTGTAATAAAACACTCAATTTGACGCGGATGTTGCGCTACATTCCCCATGTAGGACATCACGGGAGTAGGTGAGTCGCCTGGCTGGCGTTGCATTACGCTGAAATCTACACTTCTTGCATCAATACGAGGAGGCGTTCCTGTTTTTAATCTACCGACACGGAAAGGCAGCTCTCTCAAACGATTGGCTAGTGCAATAGAAGGAGGGTCTCCGGCACGTCCGCCACTATGATTTTCTAGGCCAACGTGAATTACACCACCTAAAAAGGTTCCCGTAGTCAGTACGACCGATTCCGCTCTAAACGTTAAGCCCATATTGGTGATCACACCTTTTACGGAATCACCTTCAACAACGAGATCATCAGCAGCTTGCTGGAATATATCTAAGTTTGGCTGATTCTCTAGGATATCCCTGATCGCAGCTTTATATAAAATTCTATCTGCTTGAGCGCGCGTGGCTCTAACTGCAGGTCCCTTTCGACTGTTCAATACGCGAAATTGTATTCCCGCCAAATCAGTCGCTTTCGCCATAGCGCCATCAAGAGCATCAATTTCTTTTACTAGATGACTCTTACCAATGCCGCCTATAGCCGGGTTACAAGACATTTGTCCAAGCGTTTCGATATTGTGCGTCAACAATAATGTTTGCGCGCCTGTCCGTGCTGAAGCGAGAGCTGCTTCAGTACCAGCATGACCACCACCTATAACAATGACATCGTAAAGCTTTGGATATTCCACAAATAACCTCTAAAAACGGAATAAAAAAGGGCGCGCAATTATAATGAGTCGCGCCTCGCTTTAACAGAATGAAATGTATATTTTTTGATCAAATTTAA
>NZ_LWGF01001168.1:0-674 GCF_001635355.1 Oleiphilus sp. HI0125 | reverse complement strand
ATAATCACTAAGTCAGCACTGTCATGCGGCAATGCGATGTCTGTTGTCTGACAAACCAAGGTGTTGTTAGGCATTTCTACTTCATAGTTCGGAACGACATAAAACCGATGACCTAAGCCGCTCGCATTTCCAACAGGTATGCGATGAGATACACACAATTCAGCCTGATGAACACCAACATTCCTTTCAATCAGGCCGTTTATACAACGCCGCTGGTCGGCCAGCAATTCACGTCCGGCGCTTGTTTGGAACCAGCCTTCTAATTGTTTTTGAACATACTGATAATGGGCAATTTTTTTCAAAGAATCGTCATCATCTGTTCTAACATCTATGGTCAAAACGCGTCCTCAATTCATGTATGAAGCTTAAGTATTGCTTGCAGCACAACTCAGTATACTATCGTAGCTTAAAGTAATCACAGAACTACGGCGGTTTAACATGGCTCATTGTACCATTTCAACGATTTCGGCATTTCGAGATAACTACATTTGGTGTATCCATGACGATTCAACAGCTGTTATTGTTGATCCTGGTGATGCAACGCCAGTACTAAGATTTTTAGAAGATAATAATTTGGATCTTGAAGCCGCACTTGTAACGCATCATCACCCCGACCATGTAGGAGGAATACAAACGCTTGGGACAACCTTCCCAAATCTCCGCGTTATAGGCAG
>NZ_LWGF01001167.1:0-1122 GCF_001635355.1 Oleiphilus sp. HI0125 | reverse complement strand
AGCAACTGGCGTCACGTGGCAAGAAGGGCTTCGTCAATGGGCTGACCAAGAACTTAAAAAAGGCAAAGACGCCATTCTTGATACAGCTGTTCCTGAGTTCGAGCGAATCATGATTGAGACGGCATTAAGCCACACGAGCGGTCGTCGTCGCGACGCATCGTTACTATTGGGCTGGGGCAGAAATACCTTAACAAGAAAAATCAAAGAACTAGGCATGGAGTCTTCTGAAGACGTTGTCGAAGAAGCCTAAATAGACCTTATTTCATTGCCTTTCGAACAATAGGGATGCCGTCGCGCGTTTTACATACCGCCACGGCAGACCTCATTTCAGATTCATTACACTCAACTCTTACCTGACAAGACAGTGCATCATGTTTTGCCAAGACATGAGAGCTATTTACATCACAAGCCCCCGAATCATCTGCTTCGACGAGTACGGAATCGGCATAAAAATATGCTTGCGCAGAAAGCATGTTGGTAGCGCTTCGCTCACTCACATTAATAGTCCGTTCCACGAGTGTCAGCGATAATACAGCACAAAGCAACAGAACAAACACTGCACTCAATAACATAAAGCCTTGCTCCGCACGTGCATACATATTTAATCTCGCCCCAAAGTATCATTGTTTTGCATGAAGTGAGCTTGAGAGAACGAATAGCGTGCTTGTGATTCAGAAATGACAAAAGCAAGGTTAATCGCGCTTGCGTTCGCAACCTTATCAAAGCGACCAGAGATACTTCGCATTAAGACATTCTTGTTTCCAAAAGCGTCTGTCCGGATTAGCTCTCCACCCTCAAAACAAAAAGAGAATGATTGCGCCTTGCTCTCTCCTGTTAGGCATTGCTCTGACTCTATCTGCACCTCACTAGCGTTACGAAGTGCTCGAACGATATTTTCACTCACTATGAATGCTTTATGCGAGGCTCTATCAGCTGCTTGGGCCTTTTCTGGCACACTAAACATAAATTTCAACACAGGGATCAGCATTGCAATCACCGCCGCACCAACAACGATCGCTAGCACTAGCTCGATCAACGTGACACCTTTCTGTTTAGAGAGCATTGGACTTACTCACCGGTTCACTTAACAACTTACTCATAGCCATATCAAATTCATATTTT